>CALNAL010000280.1 GCA_937874445.1 uncultured Acetobacteraceae bacterium
CCCGCCCCCCGCCCCGCGCGGCGCAGCGCCGAGGGCGAGGCGCGCACCGTGCTGGAGCGCGCGCGGATCGCCGGCGAGCAGGCCGCCGCCGAGGAGGCCGCGGCGCGGGCGGCGCTGGAAGCGGCCGTCGCCCGGATGGAGCAGGCGGGGCAGGACCTCGCCCACGCCCGCCAGGCGCGCGACGACGCGACGGCGGCGATCGCCCGTCTGCAAGCCGAGGCCGCCGGGCTGGAGGCCGCCGCCGCCGCGCATCCGGCGCGGCTGGCCGAGGCCGTGGCGGCGGCGAGCGTGGCGGCGGACGCGGCGCACAATGCCGAGGCCGGGGCCAACCGGGCCACCGAACACGCCGCCGAGCTGGCGGCACGGCACGCCAGCCTGACCGAGGCGCTGGAACGCGCCGAGCAACAGGCCCGACGGCTGGCCGAGCAGGGCGAGAAGCTGCGGGCCGACCAGGCCGAGGTGGCGGTGCAGATGGTTTCCGCCGCGGCGCTGGCGGAGGCCGAGGCCACCCGCGCCGCCGCCGAGGCGACGCTCGCGGAAGCGCGCAAGGCCCTGGAAGAGGCGGAGCAGGCCCGCGGCACGGCGGTGGCGGCGGCCCAGTCCGCGCGGGCCGAGGCCGTGGCCACCGCGCGCCGGCTGCGCGAGGAGGCCGCCGCCGCCGCCGCCAAATTACGCGGCGCGGCACGCGCCCAGGCGACGCAGCGGCGGCAGGCCGGAGAGGTCGCCGCGGCTCGGCTGCGTCAGGAGGCGGCCGCGCGCTCGGCCGCGCTGCGCCAGGCCGCCACCGAGAAGGCCGCCGGAGTGCGACGGGAGGCCGCCGGCAAGGTCGCCGCGCTGCGCCAGGCCGCCACCGCGCGCGCCACCGGATTACGTCAGCAGGCCCAGGAGCAGGCGACGGCACTGCGTCAGCAGGCGCAGGCCCGGGCGGCCGAGCAGCGCCAGACCGCCGCCGCCGCCCTGGTCGCCGCGCGCGAGGCCGCCGCCACCGCCGAACAGGCCCGCGCCCGGCTGTCCGCCGAAATCCAGGCCCTGGCCGAGGTCCTGGCGGTGAAGGACGGCGAGCAGTGGCCCCCGATGGTGGACCAGCTGCAGGTGCCCGAAGGCCTCGAGGCGGCGCTGGGCGCGGCGCTGGGCGAGGAACTGGAATCGGCCGCCGATACCGCCGCCGCGCGGCACTGGCGGGCGCTGCCGCCGTTCGCGCCGGTGCCGGCCCTGCCGGAAGGCGCCACCCCGCTGGCCTCGCTGGTGCGCGGCCCCGACGCCATGGCGCGGGCGCTCTCGCAGGTCGGGCTGGTCACGGACGGCGCGGCGGCCCAGGCGGCGTTGAAGCCCGGGCAGACCCTCGTCTCGCGCGAAGGCGCGGTGTGGCGCTGGGACGGCTACGTGATCCGCGCCGGGACGCCGACGCCGGCGGCGATCCGGCTGCAGCAGCGCAACCGCCTGGCGGCCTTGCGCCAGAAGCTGGCGCTTGCCGCGGAGCAGGCGAACCGGGCCCAGGCCGAGACCGCGGCGGCGGAAGCCGCCGAGCAGGCGGCACGAACCGGGGCCACGGCGCTGGAGGCCGAGGCCCAGACGCAGGCAGCGGCGCTGGAGCGTGCCGCCCAGGCCGAGGCGGAACGCACGGAAACCGCGGCCCAGGCCGAGGCCGGGACTCTGGAAGCCACCGCCCGGGACACGGCGGCGACCCTGGAGCGCGCCGCCCAGGCCGAGGCCGGAAACGTCGAAGCCGAGGCCCGACGCGCCGCCGAGGCGGCCGAGGCGGACGCCCGGCGGGAAGCCGACGCCGCCGAAACCGCGGCCCAGGCCCAGGCCGCCGCGCTGGAGCAGCAGGCCCGGGCCGATTCGGAGAGAGTCGAGGCCGAGTCGCGGCAGAAGGCCGAGTCGGCGGAACAGGATGCGAACAGGATCGAGGCGGCGGCCCGCCAGCGGCGCAGCGAGGCGGAACGCGCCGCCGCCGCCGCGCGCGCCGGGGCCGCCGCTCTGGCCGCCCGGGCCGCCAAGGCCGAGGGCCGTCGTGCGGCGCTGGCCGAGCAGCAGGCCCGCTGGGAACGCGAGCAGGCCGAGGCGGCCACGGGGCTGGAGGCCGCGCGAGCCGCCCTGGCGGCACTGGAGGACCCCCAGGCCGCGCGCGCGGTGATGGAAACGGCGCGCGCGACGCTGGCCGCCGCGTGGGAGCACGAAAGCGCGGCGCGCGAGGCCGCCGGAGGTCTGGAGCGCGAGGGCACGGCCCGCGCGGCCCGGCAGGCGGCGGTGGCGGCCGAGCGGGCGGACTGGGACATGCGCGCGGCCGATGCCGCCGGACGCGTGACCGACCTGGAAGCGCGCCAGAAGGAAGCCGAGGCGGAGCGGACCCGGCTGGCCGAGGGGCCGGCGAATCTCTCCGCGCGCCGGGCCGAGACCCTGGCCGCCCTGGAGGCCGCCGAGGCGGCGCATCGCACCGCCGCCGACGCGCTGGTCGCGGCCGAGACGGTGGCCGGAGACGCCGACCGGACGGCGCGGGCCGCCGAATCCACGCTGCATGCCGCGCGCGAGCAGATGGTGCGGCTGCAGGGCGAGGCCCAGGCCGCGGCCCAGGCCTGGGGCGTGGTGGCCGAACGCATTCTCGAACGCCTCGGCGCCGGGGCCGCCCTGCCCGACCCGCCGGCCGAAGCGGGACCGGAGGCGGAGGACAAGGCGCGGCGCAAGCTGGAGCGGCTGCAGCGCGAGCGCGAGGCGATGGGGCCGGTCAACCTGCGCGCCGAGGTGGAAGCCGAGGAAATCGGCAAGCAGGTGGATACCATCCTCCGGGAAGGCGAGGACCTGACCACCGCCATCGCCAAGCTGCGCGGCTCGATCGGGCACCTCAACCGCGAGGGACGCGAGCGGCTGGCGGCGATCTTCCAGCAGGTGGACAAGAACTTCCAGGAGCTGTTCGGACACATGTTCGGCGGCGGACGGGCCCGGCTCGCGCTGGTGGGCGACGAGGACCCGCTGGCGGCGGGGCTGGAGATCTACGCGCAGCCGCCAGGCAAGAAGCTCGCCGCGCTCTCGCTGCTCTCGGGCGGGGAGCAGGCCCTGACGGCGCTGTGCCTGATCTTCGCGGTGTTCAAGTGCAACCCCGCGCCGGTGTGCGTGCTCGACGAGGTGGACGCGCCGCTCGACGACGCCAACGTGGAACGGTTCTGCCTGCTGATCGCCGAGATGACCCGCGAGACCCAGACGCGCTTCCTGGTGGTCACCCACCACCACGTGACCATGGCCCGGATGGACCGGCTCTACGGGGTGACGATGCAGGAACGCGGGGTATCGCGCCTGCTCTCGGTGGATCTGGCCAAGGCGGAGGCGTTCTCCGACCTGGCGAGCGCGGCAGAGTAGTCCCCCTGGGGAACACGCCCGCTGGACACCTCCGGGCGCTTCGGCCAAGTTCGGCGCGAGGGTAAGGAATGGCGATGCGTCGGGTGTGGCTGCTGGGACTGGGAATGGCGGCGCTGGGGGCAGCCGCGGGCACGCCGGCCCAGGCCGCGCCCCGGCAGATCGGGCGCTACAACGACTGGGTGGCCCTGCGCGACGAGTCCGGCCCGGCGCCGCAATGCTTCCTGGTGGAACGGCCCGGCGCCTCCGAGCCGGTGAGGTCGGGCACCGAGAAGGCGATGCTGGCGGTGCGGCGCATGGCGGGCAGCCAGGATCTCGTCGCGGTGATGGCGGGAATGAAGGTGGACAGCCTGGCTGCCGAGGTGCGGATCAACGGCCAGGAGTTCCCCTTCGCCAAGACCACGAACGGACTGGAAGCCAAGGAGGTGGACCGCACGCTGGCGGCCCTCGCGGCCGGGGGCGAGCTGGTGGTGCGGCTGGGCGCGGCCGGGCAGACGCTGGTGGAGGACCGCTATCCGCTGGTGGGGTTCGGGCAGGGCTACCGGGCCCTGGCGGCGGGATGCGCGCTCGCGGCCACGCCGCAGGCGCAAAACGCCCTGCCGACGCTGCCGGCAGTGGTCTCGCCGGCGGGGCACCACGAGGTTCCCCTCCACCACATGGGCGGCGTGGCCACCCTGCCGGTGCTGGTGAACGGGGTGGCGGTGCTGGAGTTCGTGGTGGACAGCGGGGCGGCGGAAATCGGAATCCCCGAGGACGTGCTCGAGCGGCTGCGACGCGACGGGGTGGTCTCGGAGGGAGACTTCACCGGCGAGGGAAAATTCCGCACCGCCGACGGGCGGACCTATACGAGCCGGCTGTTCCGCCTGCGCATGGTGCAACTGGGCAACCAGCGGTTCACCGACATCAGCGCGCATGTCTCGCCCAAGGGCAGCCCGATGCTGCTGGGACAGAGCCTGCTGGGGAAGCTGCACTCCTGGTCGGTGGACAACCAGCGGGGCGTGTTCCTCTGGGACTGACCGGCGGCTCCCAGGGCTCTGGCGGGTTTCCGGCAGGAAGGAAGGGAAGGCCTTCTTTTTCCTGAAGGAAAAAGAAGCAAAAAGGACTTTTGTTCGTTGGGTTCCGCGGCTGACACAGGCGCGGAATCCTTAACGGATGAAGCTTTCCTGGTTCTCCTTTCTCGAAAGGAGAACACCTTCCTTATCTTCCCTCGCCGGCCTGACTCTCTGTCTCTCTTCCGTCAGCCGTGGGCGCGCAGGGCGTCGATGGCCTCGAGCTTCCCCTCGTGGTCGATGTGCCAGAAGGTCCAGCCGTTGCAGGAGGGGGCGTTCTGGACGGCGGCGCCGACCTGGTGGATGGAGCCGTGCAGCTCGCCGCAGCGCAGCGTTCCGTCGGCCACCACCACCGCCTGGACACGGCGCTGGCGGTCGGTCAGCACGGTGCCGGGGGGCAGCAGGCCGCGCTCCACCAGCGAGCCGAACGGCACGCGCGGGGTCTCACGCCGGGACTGGGTAGCGGCCACCGCCTCGGGAGGGGCCGGGCGCACGCGGCGCACGCGGCCGAGGGCGGCCTCGACATAGGCGGGATGGCGCTCGATGCCGATGTAGTGGCGCGAGAGCTTGCGCGACACCGCCGCCGTGGTGCCGGTGCCGGAAAACGGGTCGAGCACCACGTCGCCGGGCGAGGTGCAGGAGAGCAGCACGCGATGGAGCAGGGCCTCGGGCTTCTGGGTCGGGTGCAGCTTCAGGCCGTGTTCGTTGCGCAGACGCTCCGAACCGGTGCAGAGGGGGAAGTACCAGTCCGAGCGCATCTGCACGTCGTCGTTGAGCGCCTTCATGGCCTGGTAGTTGAAGCGGTAGCGTGAATCGCGCCCGCGCGCGGCCCAGATCATGGTCTCGTGCGCGTTGGTGAAGCGCCGCCCCCGGAAGTTGGGCATCGGGTTGGCCTTGCGCCAGATGACATCATTGAGGATCCAGAACCCGAGGTCCTGGAGAATGGTGCCGATGCGGAAGATGTTGTGGTACGAGCCGATCACCCAGAGCGTGCCGTCCTTGGTCAGGAGGCGGCGGCACTCGGTGAGCCAGGCGCGGGTGAAGGCGTCATAGGCGGCGAAATCGTCGAAGCGGTCCCAGTCGTCATCCACGCCATCGACCAGGCTGTCGTCGGGCCGGCGCAGCTCGCCGCGGAGCTGGAGGTTGTAGGGCGGGTCGGCAAAGACGCAGTTGACCGACGCGGCCGGCAGCATGCGCATGATGCGCACGGCTTCCCCCAGAATGATCTGGTCCAGCGGCAGTTCGGGAACGATCTCGGCAGGCAGGGTCCGTCTCCACGGTTCAGAGCCGATGATGTGCGAGCTCGGCGCGCTCTCGCAACACTTCAATCGTGCCCGCCGTGGTCACGTCAATCAGATGAATTGGTTATCGCTGATTTCTCTACCAGCATGCGAACCAGGCCGAAACCGCGGCGATGGTGGGGGGTCACGCCGCAGCGTTGCAGCGCCGCCCGGTGGACCGGCGTGCCGTAGCCCGCGTTGCCGGCCCAGCCGTAGGCCGGGTAGCGCCCGTCCAGCCGTGCCATGGCGCGGTCGCGCACCACCTTGGCCACGATGGAGGCGGCGGCGATGGACAGGCAGCGGCCGTCGCCGCCCACCACGCAGCGGGTGGGACAGGCGAGGCCCGGCGAAGTGTTGCCGTCCACCAGCGCCGCGTCGGGCGGGGCGGGCAGGCGGTCCACCGCGCGGCGCATCGCCAGCAGCGCCGCCTGGAGGATATTGAGGCGGGCGATCTCGGCCACCGAGGCAGCGCCCAGGCCGATCTCCACCCCCGGCGTGGCGCGCAGGGCCGCCAGGGCCTTCTCGCGGCGGGCGGGGGTGAGCTTCTTGGAATCATCGAGCAGCGGCGCCAGCGCAGCCGCCGCCCCCGATGTCAGCACCACCGCCGCCGCCATCACCGGGCCGGCCAGCGGGCCGCGGCCAACCTCGTCGATGCCGGCAACCCGGCAGGCCAGCGCAGACTCGAGCACGAAATCGGGCATGTGCCATTGTAGGGGCCGCGCCCCCGCTCCCTGCAAGGCGGACTCCTGCCGGAGCCGGGTTGCGACCAGGCCCGGAGCAACGCACATGGGAGTTTTCGGCAAAGGGCCGGCAGCGATGGAAGCGGCTTCGACACTGGCGACGGGCGGGCACGATCGCGTGGGGCGGGTGGAAACCCGCGGAGTGGAGTTCATTCCCGAAAGCGAGCGCCTGTCGCGACCGCGCGACCTGGGCTGGGTGTTCTTCGGCGGCCAGCTCTGCTACGGCGCGATCCTGGTCGGCGCGCTGCCGCTGGCGTGGGGACTCTCCTGGTGGGGAGCGTTCTCGGCGATCGTGACCGGCTCGGTGCTGGGCTCGCTGGGCTTCGCGGCGGTGGCGGTGATCGGCCCCAAGACCGGCACCAATGCCACGGTGACGAGCTGCGCCTTCTTCGGCATCCGCGGGCGCTACGTGGGCTCGCTGATCACCCAGGTGATCGCGCTGGGCTTCTTCGGACTGCAATTATGGGTGAGCACGCCGCCGCTGGTGGCCACCGCCGCCCGGCTGTGGGGAACCACGCAGGGGCCGGTGGCGCTGACGGTGGGGCTGGCGCTGGTGGCCGGGCTGGTGCTGGCGGTCAACGCGCTGGGCCATGCCACGCTGGTGGCCCTCGCCAAGGTCACGACGGTGACGAACATCTTCTCCATGGCGGCGCTGCTGGCCTGTGCGGCGCTGGCCTGGCAGGGCGCGCCGGCGACGGCCGCCGCCCCCACGCCCTACCTGCTGGGCGGGTTCTGGCCGACCTGGGCGCTCGCCACCATGGTGCAGATCTCCAACGCCATCTCCTACGCCCCCTTCGCCAGCGACTACACGCGCTACATGCCCGCGCGCACACCCGACCGGGTGCTGTTCGGCTGGGGGCTGTTCGGAATGGTGGCGGGGACCGTGGTCTCGCTCTCCTGCGGCGCGTTCATCGCCTATGCGGTGGGGGATGCGACCAACGTGCTCTCGCGGATGACCGCGGCGGTGCCGGGGGCGCTGCTGCTGCCGGTGGTGGCGGTGGGGCTGATCGGCAACGTCACCAACGCCGCGATGAACGTCTACAACGGCACCCTGGACCTGCACGCCGTGCTGTGGCGGCTGCGGCGGGTGGAGGTCTCCTTCCTCTACGGGGCCGCGGGCATCGTGCTGGGCTGGCTGGGCCTGGTGGTGTTCGACATGACCAGCTCCACCGAGGCCCTGTGCTCGCTGGTGACGGTGCTGGTGACGCCGTGGATCGCCATCACCACCATCGGCTACTGGCGGGCCGGCCGGCACTTCGCGGTGGAGGAGCTGCAGGCCTTCGGAGGACGGCGGGGACGCTACTGGTACCAGGGCGGCTACGACCTGCGCGCGGTGGGGGCATGGGCCGTGGGGGTCGCGGTCGGGC
>CALNAL010000281.1 GCA_937874445.1 uncultured Acetobacteraceae bacterium
CTGCTGTTCTTCGAGGGGCAGCGCCGCGAAGCGCACGCGCTTCTTGATGCGCGGTTCGTATTCGGCCTTCTCCACCATCGCCAGCCCGGCGTCGCGCAGATGCTCCAGCACGCGCTCGGCGATGGCGGGCGCGGCGGTGAGGCCCGGCGACTGGATGCCGGCGCAGTTGATGAACCCCTTGTGTGCAGAAGGGCCGATGATGAAGTCCTCGCCGTCGGCCACCGCGCGCAGGCCGGCGAACTCGGCGATGCAGTCGCGCTCGCTGATTCCGGGAACGAAACGGCGCACCGAGGCGAAGATCTCCTCCGCCCCGGCGGCGGAGGTGGTGTGTTGTTCCTTGCTGTCCACGAAGGTCGCCGTGGGACCGACCATCAGCGTGCCGTCGTAGGTGGGAATGACGAGGATGCCCTTCGACTGCGCCGTGGGGCAGGGGAAGAGGATACGCCGCACCATGCCGCGCAGGCGCTTGTCGAGCAGGTATTCCTCGCCCTTGCGCGGGCGGATGTGGAAGTCTCCGGCCCCGGAGCGACGGGCGATCTCGTCGGCGAACAGCCCGGCGGCGTTGACCACGCAGCGCGCGTGCACCGTGCGGGCGGGAGTGACGAGCGCGAAGATGCCTTCAGAATCACAGGAAATAGCGCCGACGGGGCTGTCCACGGCCAGCTCCACACCGTTGCGGCGGGCGCTTGCGATCAGCGCGTAGCAGGCCTCGTAGGGGTTGACCACGCCGGCGGTGGGGGCGCTGAGGGCGGCGAGGACGTCGCCGGAGAGGGCGGGCTCCTCGCGGCGCGCGCGCTCTCCGTCCCAGATTTCCATGCCGGGGATGCCGCGGGCGCGTCCCTGCGTCAGGTAGTGTTCCAGCGTCGGCATCTGCTCGGGCAACATCGCCAGCATCAGCTCGCCGATGCGCGCGAAGCCGAAGTCGAGTTCGTCGGCGAGGGCATCCCACATCTGGTTGCCGGCCCATTCCAGCTCGCCCTTCAGCGAGCCGTCGCCGGCGTGGTAGCCGGCGTGGATGATGCCGCTGTTGGACTTGGAGGTGCCGCAACCGACCTCGCATTCCTTTTCGAGCAGGACGACCGCGAGGCGCATGCGCGAAAGGGCCCGCGCGATGGCGCATCCGATCACCCCTCCGCCGACAATGGCAACGTCGTACAACATCTGGCTGGAAGGTCCCTCTCTCTGTCAGGGTGCCGGCGATCCGCCGCGGCGGCGGGGCGCATCTTTCTGCCCGACGGAGGTGCCGGGCCGGTCAGGATGGAGGGAAGGCCCCCCTGCGACGGGAGGCCGCGGCGAAGCCGCATTCCGCGTGGACGCACGCAATTGCCGTCTGCTCGCCATCTCGCGTTTCCGGCTGCGATAGGGTTGTTTCCACCCCGAAGACACACCGGGGATAACCACGAATCCGTGAGCAAAGTCAAGGCGTGAATTCGCAACCGAAGCGGGGAGAGCCTGGATAATTTCGCAAACAATGAAGAAAATTGCGTTTGTGAACTGCGTCCGCGTGCCTCACTCCGGCGGGGCGATGTGCACGGCCAGCCCCTCCGCCGCGGCCAGCATCGTCCGGTAGTCCTCCGGTACCGCGCGGTCGAGAAAGAGGTCGCTCACCTGCGAGATATGCCCGAGGCGCACCATCGCGCTGCGCCCGAACTTGGAGACGTCGCTGACCAGGAATACCCGCCGCGAGCTGGCGATGATGGCGCGCGAGACCAGCACCTCGCGGTAGTCGAAGTCGAGCAGCGACCCGTCGGCATCGATGCCGGAGATGCCGATGATGCCGAAATCCACCCGGAACTGGCGGATGAAATCCACCGTCAGCTCCCCGATCACCCCCTGGTCGCGGGCCCGCACCAGCCCGCCGGCGACGATCACCTCGATCTCCTCGTTCCCGGCGAGGATGCCCGCGACGTGCAGGTTGTTGGTGACCACCCGCAGCCCCCGGCGGGTGCTGAGCGCGCGGGCCACCTCCTCGGTGGTGGTGCCGATATTGAGGAACAGCGAGGCCCGCTCGGGGATATGCTCCACCACCAGCCGGGCGATGCGCTGCTTTTCTTCCAAGTTGAGCACCCGGCGGACACCCCAGTCAGCGTTCTCGAGGTTGGAGGGCTGCGCCACCCCGCCGTGGACGCGCTGCACCAGCGCCCGCGCGGCCAGCGTGTTGACTTCCTTGCGGATGGTCTGCGGCGTCACCGCGAAACGTTCGGCCAGCGCTTCCACCGTCAGGAAGCCACGGGCGCGGACCTGCCCGAGGATCTCCTGCTGGCGTGGCGTGAGCGTCGATCTGTCCATGCGTCCCTCTCTCCCCGCTGCGCGTCAGCGGGACGGGACGTTATATCAAGCCTTGCCGAGCGCGACAGCAAGGAAGGCAAGGTAAGGTAAGGTGTTCTTCTTGCGAGCAAGAAGAACCAAGAAAGCTTTATCCG
>CALNAL010000282.1 GCA_937874445.1 uncultured Acetobacteraceae bacterium
CCCCCCCCCCCCCCCCCCCCCCCCCCCCCCCCCCCCCCCCCCCCCCCCCCCCCACGCCGGCACGGCTCCCCGGATGAAAAATTCCGGACCGAGGTTTGCCGGGGCGGGCGAGCGGTGTATGAGCCGCTGATTCCTTCAATACCCGTTGCCGGGAGTTTCCTTCGTGCCCGTTCTGTCAGATCGCTGGATCCGCCGCATGGCTCACGAGCACGCCATGATCGAGCCTTTCGTGGAAACCCAGAAGCGCGAGGGGGTCATCAGCTACGGGCTCTCCAGCTACGGCTACGATGCGCGGGTAGCCGACGAGTTCAAGATCTTCACCAACGTCGATTCCGCGGTGGTCGATCCCAAGGCGTTCAACACCGACTCCTTTGTGGACCGCCAGGGAGAGACCTGCGTCATCCCGCCCAATTCCTTCGCGCTGGCGCGCACGGTGGAGTATTTCCGCATCCCGCGCGACGTACTGGTGATCTGCCTGGGCAAGTCCACCTATGCGCGCTGCGGCATCATCGTGAACGTCACGCCCCTGGAGCCGGAATGGGAGGGGCAGGTGACGATCGAGATCTCCAACACCACTCCCCTGCCCGCCCGCATCTACGCCAACGAGGGGATCTGTCAGTTCCTCTTCATCCAGGGCAACGAACCGTGCGAGACGTCCTATGCCGACAAGCACGGCAAATACATGCGCCAGCGCGGCGTGGCACTTCCCCGGCTCGGCTGAATCCAGCTAGAGATTTTCCCCATGGACAAGATTCGCATCCGCGGCGGCAAGCCGCTTTCCGGCGAGATCGTCATCGGCGGAGCCAAGAATGCCGGCCTGCCGCTGATGGCCGCCGGCCTGCTCACCGACGAGCGCCTGGTGCTCTCCAACGTGCCGCACCTCGCCGACATCCGCACCATGCAGGAGCTGGTGGCCCAGCACGGCGTGGCCGTCGAGCCGGTGGGCACCGACGGGCGGACGGTGGCGATCGGCGGGGAGATCACCAATTCCGTCGCGCCCTACGACATCGTGCGCAAGATGCGCGCCTCGGTGTTCGTGCTGGGGCCGCTGGTGGCGCGCGCGGGCGAGGCGAAGGTGTCGCTGCCCGGCGGCTGTGCCATCGGCAACCGGCCGATCGACCTCCACATCAAGGGTCTGGAGGCGATGGGCGCCGAGATCGTGCTGGAGGGCGGCTACGTCCAGGCGCGCGCGCCGAAGGGGCTGCACGGGGCGCGCATCGCCTTCCCCTTCGTCTCGGTGGGCGCCACCGAGAACCTGCTGATGGCCGCCGCCCTCGCCGAGGGCCGCACCGAGCTGGTCAACGCCGCCCGCGAGCCTGAAATCTGCGACCTCGCGCACTGCCTGGTGGCGATGGGCGCCCAAATCGAGGGCATCGGCACCGCGCATCTCGTGGTCGAGGGCGTCAAGCGCCTGCACGGGGCCGAGCACGCCATCATTCCCGACCGCATCGAGTGCGGCACCTACGCCTGTGCCGCCGCCATCACCGGGGGCGACCTGTTCCTGCGCGGCGGGCGGCTGGACCATCTCGGCGCGCTGGTCAAGGCCCTGCGCGAGGCGGGGGTGGACATCGACGAGACCCCGCAGGGGCTGCACGTGCGCCGCCGCGCCGGGCTGCACGGCGCCGACGTGATGACCGAGCCCTACCCCGGCTTCGCCACCGACATGCAGGCCCAGTACATGGCGCTGATGTGCGTCTGCGACGGGGCCGCGCTGATCACCGAGACCATCTTCGAGAACCGCTTCATGCACGTCCCCGAGCTCAACCGCATGGGCGCGCGCATCAACGTGCACGGCTCCTCGGCGATCGTGCGCGGGGTGCCGCAGCTCTCCGGGGCGCCGGTGATGGCCACCGACCTGCGCGCCTCCTTCAGCCTGGTGCTGGCGGGCCTCGCCGCCCAGGGGGAGACCACGGTCAACCGCGTCTATCACCTCGATCGCGGCTACGAGGCGGTCGAGCAGAAGCTGGCCGCCTGCGGGGCCGACATAGAACGGATACCGGGGTGAGGCTTCCGGCCGGGGCCGGGGCGGTGTAGGAGCCGGATATGACCGCGCAATTTCCCGCCGCAGCTCCCCTCGTCGACGAGCGGGGGCCGGCTGTCACCGGCCCGCTCATCCTGGCCCTTCCCAAGGGACGCATCCTCAAGGAATGCGCGCCGCTGCTCGAAGGCGCCGGCATCCATCCGCATCCCGACTACGCCGACGAGAGCAGCCGCTCGCTGCGCTTCCCCACCGACGACCCCGACCTCGACGTGGTGCGGGTGCGCAGCTTCGACGTGGCCACCTTCGTCGCTCTCGGGGCCGCGCAGATCGGCGTCTGCGGCGCCGACGTGCTGATGGAATTCGACTACCCCGAGATCTACGCCCCTCTCGACCTCGGCAGCGGCGGCTGCCGCATCTCGGTGGCCGAGCCGCTCGCCAC
>CALNAL010000283.1 GCA_937874445.1 uncultured Acetobacteraceae bacterium
GAATAAAGCTTTCCTGGTTCTCCTTTCCCGAAAGGAGAACACCTTCCTTGCTTGCTTGCCCAGGTCAGGCCGCGTCAGTCGTTGGAGGCGCGCAAGGTGGCGCAGAGGGCGTCGGTGACCTGCCGCGTCGTGGCGGTGCCACCGAGGTCGGGCGTGTGCAGGGCGGGGTCGGCGGTGATGCGCTCGACGGCTTTCATCAGGCGGGCGGCGGCGGGCTTCTCGCCGAGGTGCTCGAGCATCATGGCCGCGGTCCAGAAGGTGCCGACAGGGTTGGCGATGCCCTTGCCGGCGATGTCGAAGGCCGAGCCGTGGATGGGCTCGAACATCGAAGGGGCGGTGCGCTCGGGGTTGATGTTGCCGGTGGGGGCGATGCCGAGCGAGCCGGCCAGGGCGGCGGCCAGATCGGTGAGGATGTCGGCGTGCAGGTTGGTGGCGACCACCGTGTCGATGCTCTCCGGGCGCAGGACCATGCGCATCGTCATCGCGTCCACCAGCATCTTGTCCCAGGTGACGTCAGGGAACTCGCGGGCCACCTCGGCGGCGATCTCGTCCCACATCACCATGGCGTGGCGCTGGGCGTTGGACTTGGTCACCACGGTGAGCAGCTTGCGCGGGCGCGACTGGGCCAGGCGGAAGGCGAAGCGCATGATGCGCTGCACCCCGGCACGGGTCATCAGCGAAACGTCCTGCGCCGCCTCGATGGGCAGGCCACGGTGCACGCGCCCGCCGACGCCGGAGTATTCGCCCTCGGAATTCTCCCGCACGATCACCCAATCCAGCTCGGGGCCGGAGACCTTGCGCAGCGGGCTGGTGATGCCGGGCAGGATGCGGGTGGGGCGGACGTTGGCGTACTGGTCGAGCGGCTGGCAGATGGCCAGGCGCAGGCCCCACAGGGTGATGTGGTCGGGGACGTCGGGGGCGCCCACCGCGCCGAAGAGGATGGCGTCGAACTTGCGCAGCTGGTCGGCGCCGTCGGGCGGCATCATGACGCCGTGCTTCTTGTAGTAGTCGGAGCCCCAGTCGAAGGAGGTGACGTCGAGGCTGAAGCCGCCGTCACGCTCGGCGCAGACGGCCAGGGCCTGCAGCCCGGCGGCGACCACCTCGGGGCCGATGCCGTCGCCGCCGATAGCCGCGATCTTGTGGGTGCGCATGGGAGTTCCTCCGGGGGACAAGTGGTGCCGGCGCATTGGTGCGCCAGCTTCCATACAAGATGGCATGCTTAATACGGCTCCCTGACCGCACCGTCAATCTCCGGCACATCAGGAGGCATGGCTCAGGACAGAAAAAGGTAAGGTCTTCTTTTTCCTGAAGGAAAAAGAAGCAAAAAGGACTTCTCTCCGTTTGGCTCCGCGGCTGACACAAGCGCGGAGTCCTTAACGGAGAGAGCTTTCCTGGTTCTCCTTTCCCGAAAGGAGAACACCTTTCTTGCCTTGGCCACGAGACGATCCACGCCAGCTTGCATGCCAGACTCCCCCTCCCTATCCTTCTGCCCATGCTCAC
>CALNAL010000284.1 GCA_937874445.1 uncultured Acetobacteraceae bacterium
GCCCCCACCGGGGCCGCCCCCATGCGCGCCGCTCCCACCGGGGGTGCCATTGGGGCCGCTCCCGGGGGCGGTGTGTGCGACCGTGCCGCCCCCGCCGGATTCGGTCAGCCGGCGCACCAGTTCGCCCGGCGTGGGCAGATCGGCGACGTGGCAGAGGCGGATCAGCACCATCTCGGCGGCGGCGCGCCGGTCGGGCGCGGCCTCCACCTCGCCCAGCCCCTTGAGCAGCATCTGCCAGGCCCGCCCCAGGGCGGCCATGCCGAGCCGGCCGGCCAGGGCCTTGCCGCGGGTGCGCTCCGCCTCGGGCAGTTCGTTCGACTCGGCCAGCGCGGGGATGCACTTGAGCCGGGTCAGCGTATGCACCAGGGCGAGCATGTCGGAGAGCAGCACGCCGAGGTCGGCGCCGAGCGCGTAGGCGTGGTCGGTCACCGCGAGGGCCTCGGGCACCTTGCCGGCCATCACCGCCTCGAGCAGGTCGAACACCGCGCCGCGGTCGGCGAGGCCGAGCATCTCGGCCACCTGCGCGGTTTCCACCGGCGCGCCGGGTTCGCCCTGGGCGAGGGCCTGGTCGAGCAGCGAGAGCCCGTCGCGCGCGGAGCCGTCGGCGGCGCGGGCGATCAGGGTCAGCGCCTCGGGAGCGATCGTCACGCCCTCGCGCGCGACGATCCTGCCGAAATAGCCGGCCAGTTCCGCCACCGAGATGCGCCGCAGGTCGAAGCGCTGGCAGCGCGAGAGCACCGTCACCGGCACCTTGCGGATCTCGGTGGTGGCGAAGATGAAGGTCACGTGCGGCGGCGGCTCCTCCAGCGTCTTCAACAGGGCGTTGAAGGCCTGCTTGGAGAGCATGTGCACTTCGTCGAGGATGAACACCCGCTTGCGCCCCTGCATCGGGCGGAAGCGCACCGCGTCGATGATGGCGCGCACGTCCTCCACGCTGTTGTTGGAGGCGGCGTCCAGCTCGGTGACGTCGGGGTGCCGGTCGGCGAGAATCGCCTGGCAGTTGGGGCACACCCCGCAGGGGTCGATGGTGGGCCCGCCGGTGCCGTCGGGGCCGGTGCAGTTGAGCGCGCGGGCGATGATGCGGGCGGTGGTGGTCTTGCCCACCCCGCGCACGCCGGTGAGCATGAAGGCGTGGGCGACCCGCCCGGTGGCGAAGGCGTTGCGCAGGGTGCGCACCATCGCCTCCTGGCCGATCAGGTCGTCGAAGCGGGTCGGGCGGTATTTGCGCGCGAGCACCCGGTAGGGCACGGCCGAAGGGGCGGGCTCGGCGGTATCCACGCGCTGGGGATCGGCGGGGCCATCGCCGAACAGGCCCGGTCCGGAGGCCGGGGGCGTCGGCAGGCCTTCCTCGGTGGGGGGATGTTCGGATGAGCCGGACATGGTGCGGGTCGGTCTCCGGCCTTCTGCAACGGGGGTAGAGAAGTGGGAGACCGGACAACGACCCGGGCGGAACTCGTTGCGGCTGCTTCCTTCCGGACCTGACCGGGTTGGCGAGGTGCCCGTCCGCCGCCGGCCTCCCGCCCCCCATATCGGGCATTCCCGCCC
>CALNAL010000285.1 GCA_937874445.1 uncultured Acetobacteraceae bacterium
TCCCGCTTCCTCCCTCCCACCACTGAGGGCATGCGGGAGCCTTGAGCAGAACGTAGCAAAGCAAGGAAGGTGTTCTCCTTTCGCGAAAGGAGAACCAGGAAAGCTCTATCCGTTAAGGCCTCGTGGCTGAAGCACGCGCGGAGCCCAACGAACAAAGTCCTTTTTGCTTCTTTTTCCTTCAGGAAAAAGAAGACTTGCCTTCCTTCAGGCGGGGCCCGGCTTGCCCACGCTGTCGAGGAAGGCGCGCCAGCGGGCCAGCACGGGGGCGGTGGCGAACTCGCGTTCGTAGCGCGCCCGCCCGGCGGCGACGCAGGCGGCGCGCCGTCGCGGGTCGGCGAGCAGGGCGGTGATGCCCGCGGCCAGGGCGTCGGGGTCTTCCCTGGCCACCAGCACGCCCTCCGCCCCGTCCGCCAGCAGCTCGGCGGGGCCGTCGGCGTCGGCGGCCACCAGCGGGCAGCCGGCCGACCACGCCTCGATCACCATGTTGCCCAGCGGCTCGACGCGCGAGGAGCACACGAAAAGGTCGGCGGCGCGCAGCAGCGCCCCGGCGTCGTGGCGCCAGCCGAGGAAGCGCACGCGCTCGGCCACCCCCGCCGCGCGGGCCAGCGCCTCCAGCGCGCCGCGTTCCGGCCCCTCGCCGGCCAGCGCCAGCGTGGCGCCGGGCAGGGCGGCCAGCGCGCGGATGGCCACGTCGAACCCCTTGTCGCGGTGCAGCCGCCCGAGCCCGAGCAGCAGCGGCCCGGCGCCGCGGGGCAGGTCCGTCGCGGGGGCGGCGGCGGCGAAATCGCTGACGAAATTGGGCAGGTAGTGGCTGCGTTCCTCGGCCCAGCCCTGCCGGCGCAGCCAGGCGACGATGCCGTGGGTGTTGCCCACCAGATGGTCGCAGCGGCGGTAGTGGCGCAGCGGATAGTAGCCGCCGAGGCGCCCCACCAGCGCCCACGGGCCGGTGGGCGCGAACTGGTTGGCCCGGCTCATCCAGGCCACCGCCACGCGGGGCGCGAAGGGCCGCAGCGCCCGGCCCAGGCGGGGGCGGGTGAGCAGATCGAGCGGCCCGCCGAAGCGGAACGCCTCCGTCCGCACTCCCCCGGCGCGCAGCCGGGCCTCGCGGGCGGGGTCGCGGCGGATCAGCGCCAGCACCGCGTCGCCCGCGTCCTGCTGGGCAAGGCAGAGGCGCTCGAAGAACAGCTCGGCCCCGCCATGCACGGCGCCGGCCATGATGTGGGCAACGCGCATCATCGTGCCTCCAGCAGGGGCCGTGTCGCCTCCAGCGCCGCCGCCACGGTGAGGTCGGCCATCCGCCCGGTGGGCGAGACGGCCACGGCGGTGCGCCGCCCGGCGGGGCTGTATTCGCGCCAGGGGGTGGGGCCGAACACGCCGAGGGGGGGAACCCCGGCGGCGGCGGCCAGATGCATCAGCCCGGAATCGTTGCCCACGAACAGCGCGCAGCGGGCCAGCACGGCGGCGGCCTCGGGCAGCGAGAGTTTCCCGCACAGGTCGAGGCAGCCGGGCAGCGCGTCGATCACCGGTTGGGCGAGCGGGCGCTCGCGTGCATCGGGGCCGCCCAGGATGACCGCACGCGCGCCCTTCAGCGGCCCCTCGGCGGCGAGCGCGCGGGAGAGGTCGATGAACCGCTGCGCCGGCCAGATCTTGAGGTCGGTATTGGCGGTGGGGCCGAGGGCGATCCAGCGGTCCGCGCCCAGCAGCGCCGCCGCCCGGGCGCCGTCCTCCGGCGCGGTCCAGGTCACCGGCAGGGGCGGGGGGGCGAGGTGCAGCACGGCGGCGAGCTGGCCGACCTTGTGGCCGGTGGTGTTGCGCATCGCCACGCGGTGGCGGGTGCGCACCAGCCAGCCCAGCGCCGAGCCGCGGATGTCCACCACCCATTCCCAGCGCGTGCCGACCACCTGGCGCCACAGCGTCAGCCAGTGCCGCCCGTGCGGCCGCTTGTCGAACACGATCAGCCGTTCCAGCCGCGGCAGTCGGGCGAACACCCCCGCGGCGGCCGGGCCGCAGGCCACGGTGAAGCGCGCCGCGGGGTAGCTGCGCAGCAGATGGTCGAGCAGGCCGGTGGACAGCACCGCGTCGCCAATGCGATTGGAGGAGACGAACAGGATACGCATGCGTCGGCGGATAGCACGAAGCGCCGCGCGGCGGCAGGAGTTCGGACGATGTGCGGCATTGCGGGCGTGATGATGGTGGATGGGTCGGCCCCCGACCCGGCCTTCCTCGAACAGCTGCGGGCGGGCATCGCCCACCGCGGCCCCGACGGCGAGGGCCGCCTGGTGCGCGAGGGCGTGGCCCTGCTGCACAACCGCCTGGCCATCGTCGATCTCGCCACCGGCGACCAGCCGCTCTACGCCCCTTCCGGGGCGGCGCTGGTGGCCAACGGCGAGATCTACAACAACCCCGAGCTGCGCGCGGCGATGGCCGGCACGCCCTTCCGCACCCGCTCGGACTGCGAGCCGGCGGTGTTCCTCTACGAGCGCGACGGCGACTCCTTCGCCGATTCGCTGCGCGGGATGTACGCCATCGCCGTGCATGACCCGCGCCGCAACCGGCTGGTGCTGGCGCGCGACCCCTTCGGCATCAAGCCGCTCTACTACACCAGCACCGAGCGCTGTTTCGCCTTCGCCTCCGAGCCCCACGCGCTGCGCCGCCCCGGCCCGGAGCTGCGGGCCACCCCGACCGCCGAGCTGCTGCAGCTGAAGTTCACCACCGGCGCCGAGACCATCTTCCCCGGCGTGATGCGCGTGCTGCCCGGCGAGACCCTGGTGGTGGAGAGGGGCCGCATCGTCGCCCGTCGTCACCGCGAGGCGTTGCCCCAGGGCGGCCCGCGCGCGGTCGATGCGGAAACCGCGCTGGAGGCGCTGGAGCGGGTGCTGCTCGATGCCACCACGGTGCATCTGCGTGCCGACGTGCCCTATGGGCTGTTCCTTTCGGGGGGCATCGATTCGGCGGCGCTGCTGGCGCTGATGACGCGCGCGACCGGCACCAGGGTGCACGCCTTCACCTGCGGCTGGGAGGGCGGCGGGGCGCGCGACGAGAGCCGCGAGGCCGAGCGCCTGGCCCGCGCCATGGGCGCGCAGTGCGAGCGCGTCGAGATGAGCCGGCGCGACTTCTGGGAGCTGGCCCCGCGCATCGCCGCCGCCATCGACGACCCCACCGCCGACGCGGCGGTGCTGCCCACCTGGATGCTCGGCCGCGCCGCCCGCGCCGCCGGGGTGAAGGTCACGCTGTGCGGCGAGGGCGGCGACGAGCTGTTCGGCGGCTACGCGCGCTATCGCAAGTGCCGTCCGCCGCTCGCCTGGTTCGCCGGCCAGCCGCGCGGGCGGGGCGTGTTCTCCGACCTCGCGGGCTTCGCGGGCTGGCGCGACGGGCTGGGCGCGGTGGAACGCACCGCGGCTCCCGGCCGCTCGCGCCTGCAGGCCACCCAGGCCGCGGACATCGCCGAGTGGCTGCCCAACGACCTGCTCAACAAGCTCGACCGCTGCCTGATGGCGCACGCGGTGGAGGGGCGCACCCCCTTCCTCGACCCCGTCGTGGCCGATTTCGCCTTCCGCCTGCCCGACCGGCTGAAGGCGTCGCTGAAGTTCGGCAAGGTGCTGCTGCGCCGCTGGCTGGCGGGGGCCTTCCCCGAGGCGGGAGCCTGGGCGAAGAAGCAGGGCTTCAAGCCGCCGGTGGGCGCGTGGATGGCGGGGGCCTTTCCCGAGGCGGGGGCGGCGACGCTCTCGGAGCTGGTGGCCGCCGAGCCGGGGGTCGCCGCGCGCGTGCCGCCCGAGCGCGTGGCCGCCGCCTTCGCGGCCGCCGAGCGCAGCCCGCAGCCGGCCTGGAGCCTGCTGTTCTTCGCCCTCTGGCACGCCCATCACGCGCTGGGCGTCGATCCCTCGGGCGACATCGCCACGGTTCTTTCGGAGGCGCGCGCCTCGGCCAGCCCGTAGCCCAGCAGCAGATACACCCAGCCCATCTGCTCCGTGGCGTAGAGGCTGAGCGTGCTGGTGATCGGCCAGAATTCCAGCAGCACCGCCACGAACAGTCCGACGCGCAGCGGGTCGCGCACCCCTTTTTCCCCGGGGCGGCGCATGCCGCGCAGCAGATCGCGCATCCACAGCAGCACCAGGGCGGTGAACAGCGCGAGCCCGGGCAGGCCGGAATCGGTCGCAACCTGCAGCCAGTGGTTGTGGGGGTGGATGTTGCAGGCCACGAGCGCCCCGCCGTCGGCGCGGTGCTCCTTCTGCGCCCACCAGCCCACGAAGGTCTCGGAGCGGGGGCAGGCGTTGCGGAACCCGTCGAAGCCCTCGCCGAACAGCGGATGCTGGGCGGCGATCACCACCGCGCGCCAGCCGATCGTGCCGTAGTCGCTGTCGGGGAAGGTCTCGATCTGGTGGCTGAACTTGGTGACCAGGCGATACCAGGTGGGCGGCGAGATGACCGGCGAGAGCGCCAGCACGGCGCCCCCCGCGATCAGGCAGGCCAGCACCACCGGGCGCAGCCGGCGCAACATCAGCCCGGCGACCACCAGGCCGAACAGGGTGGAGAGCAGCGGCATGCGCTGGCCGATCAGCACCATCACGACGATGCCGAGCATGGCCGCGGCCGCGCCGGCCAGGGTGGCGGCCCAGCGGCGCCGCGCCAGCAGCGCCATCAGCGGCGGCAGCAGGGTGGG
>CALNAL010000286.1 GCA_937874445.1 uncultured Acetobacteraceae bacterium
ACATCGGCACCAACGACATGGCCAACGTGCGCACCGCCGTCAACGCGCTGGAGACAGCGCTGGCCCTGGCGACGGCGCTGCTTGGCCTGGTCTCGGCCGGCCCCGCCGCGCCGCGCGTGCTGATGAGCCCCGCAGCCATGTTCCGCGCCGTCGGCCTCGCCGAGCCGGACCAGGCGTGAGGAGGCCTGCCATGGTTCCCTCGCGTCGCAAGCTCGGCCTGATCCACCGGCCACATCCGCGCCTGCCCCGCATCGGCGCCGCATTGGCCGGGCGACAGCCGCCCGTGGCCGTGGACTGGCACCGCCACATCGACCTCGACGGTGACGCCCTCGGCAACGACCAAGTCGGCAACTGCGTGGAATGCGGAACGCTGCGCGCGATCCAGATCATGCGCACCGTCGCCGCGGGGGACAGGCGCAAACCCGCCACCGCGGAGGCCCTGGCGCTCTACCGCACCTGGGCCGGCTGGGATGGTACCGCCGCCACCGACCTCGGTACCGCCTCCGATGTCGCCGCCGCGCTCTGGGCGAGCCAGGGCGTGGCCTGGGGAGAGCAGTGGCACGACCTGCCGACGGTGGCCGGGTTCAACCCGAGGATCATGAGCCACCTGCGCGCCGCCATCGCCTGGCTCGGGCCGGTGCAGCTCGACCTCGATCTGCCGGCCGCGGCACGGGGGCAGCAGGTCTGGAGCGTAGTGGACGGCCCCGAGGGGCGCCCCGGCTCGTGGGGGGCGCATCGCGTCTGCGTCGGCAAATACGACTCGGGCGGGTTCCGGGTCGTCACGTGGGGACTGGAAATGCCGGTGACGGAGGCATTCATCGAGACCTATGCGCTCGATGCCACGGTGGCCATCTCGCGCTCCTGGCTCGACGTGACGGGTCGTTCCCCGCTCGGGCTCGACCTCGACGCCCTGGCTGCGGAAAGCCGGGCCCTCAACGGGTAGGACGGGGGACAGGGTTTCCCCGCGGGCGCTCCCCGCGTCAGGGCGTGGGCCCGGCAGGTCCCCTCGGCATGTGGAGCGCATGCCGCGCGCTCGCCTCCACGGCGACTTCCGCGGAGGGGCCGGCATCGTGCGCATAGGCAAGGGCCAGCAACGCAACAAGGACCAGCAGGGCGGCATCCACCCTCGGCCAGATGAACCCAAGGGGAACAAGCGCCAGCATGATCGCGATGAGAAAAATCGTCATGGCCCAGCTCTTCAGTGCCCCGGACGGAGCGCGAGCAGAAAATTGACCAAACGTTATGAATGTCAATGGGCAATCGGCATACGCCTGCCGGCCCAATACCTCCTGAACTGGCTGAACCTCCTGGACCATGCCGGCAACTGCCTGCTGCTGGGTGATGCCGACGAGACCATGAGCGCCCGACTCGCACGGGCCCGCAACGCCGGACGGCGCTGGGCGTTCTGGCTCTGCCGCGCACTCACCTGGGTCCAGATCCTGCTGACCGCAGGACGCCTTCGCCACGACCACGGCGACTACGCGCTGGACAAGCGGATGCGCCCGAACTCGCGCGAGATCCTCGACCTCTGCCATTGGCCCCCGCGGCTGCGCCGGCACCCGGCCAGCGAGGTGCGGGTCATCGAGAGCGAGGAGGGGCGGCCATGACCCTGGCAATCTCGCAAGCCCTGACAATCCCTCTCTGGGCCCTGCCGTTGATTCTGCTTTGTGTCGTTGGAATCTGGGAATTCTGGAAGGCTGACGATGACACCAACTGGTGGGAAGCGGAACGGCGACATTCGACGCTCGGGCTGCTCGGATGGCTCGGGGCGATCCTGTTGGTGGTGGGAGGACTTCTGCTCTAACCACCGCATCGGAGCGGGCCTGGCGTTGCCCCTGGTGCTGGCCTTGACCGCGTGCGCCTCACAACGCCAGGTCGAGCAGGTGCAGGGCTGGGCGATCGGGCGTCCGCTCGACGCGCTCGAAACCTGCCTGGGCGTGCCCGACCATACCGACAGCCGAGCGGAAACCCTGTGGGCCCAGTGGAGCTACACTACCGCGGCCGACAGCGCCTCGATCCCCTTTGCCGGGCTCGCCCTGCTGCCCGTGACCTGGCCGGCCAGCCTGGCCTCGTCGGGCTCGGCCAACCTGGGCACGGCCGGGTCCTGCCGGGTCGTGGCCACCGTGCGCGCCGGGCGGGTGGTGGCGCTGCGCTACAGCGGCGACAAGGCGGGGGTCGCGGGACCGGACGCGCGGGGTGCTCCGCTGGTCAGCGGCGGCCTCGCCGACGCAGAGGGACGCAGAGAGGCCCCCCCGGACGGGAACGCGTCCCCGCCAGCCGGGGGCGATCCCGGCCGGCGGTCCAGCGACTAGGCGGCCTCCTTCGTCCAAGGGATGGCGATCTCGGCCAGCGGCACATGCTGCTGGCAGGCGTGCATGTCCGTCTCGCCGATGCTGCCCTGGGGGTTCCTGCGCGGGATGGTGATCTTGATCGCGTTGATGCGCTCAAAGAACCCGAAGGTGACGATCTCGTTTTCCGAGATCCGGTAGAGCCGCGCCACCAGCGCGCGCGTCACCACGCCGGAATCGCGGACCCGTCGAAAATCCTCGTTGCTGGCAAAGATGACATCGAAGGTCACCTGGAAGGGACCGGAATTCTTGCTGCGCACCACCTTGGCGATCTCGCGCAACCTACGTTCACCGGGCATCCTCAGATCTCCACGTATTTGATTGGAAACGGCTCGATGGGAGTGTCCACTTCCATCAGGTGATAGACGTTGAACTTGCAGACCTCCCCGAGAGGAATCTCCAGGGGCGTGACCGGCGAGCCGCAGTTTCCGGCCGTGGCGATGCGCCCGGGATAGGGGGCGTGCAGCAGGTCGGTGCGGATGCGCCCGCAGATCGAGTTGGCAAGCTCCTGGCTCACCGCGGCAACCTCGGTGATGACGCAGAGCTCCTTGGGTTGGCTCTCCATGTCGGGCTCGAGATCGCCCATCACCCCGTTCTTGCCGTAGAGGTGGAAGACAATCTGGTATTTGTCGGCGGGCACATCGGGGAAGTAGGCGGTCCGCACGCGGTTTTCGATCTCGCGCGTCAGTTGATCGATGGCGCGGATGAAGGCGGGGTCGCGCGCACCCTGGATGGCGATGGTGCGGAAGCCGACGCACTTGGCCCCCTCGAGCTTGACCGTGTAGTGCTCCTCGGGAATGAAGCGACTGCCGCTTACGCGCACCCGCCGGTCAGTAACCTGTTCGTAGGTACAATCGGAAAGATCGAGCATCCCGCCCGGTCCGCGCAGATGGAAGGGATGCGGCTTCTCGTAGAGCGTATGCGCGGCAACGGAGGCACAGGTGCAGCGTTCGGCCGGATTAAGCGGTTCGAGTTCGAAATAGTCTCGGTGCATGAAGCCGAAGATGCAGCGTCCGACAGGTTCGGCGCAGAGGGCCCCGCACTCCATGATCTTGCCCATGTGCCAGGCCAGGGCCGGGTCCATGCCGCGGCGGATGCAGGCGGCGGCCGTGGGAGAGGGATCGTAGGAGCGCCCGGTGATGATGAGGTCGAGCTTACCATATCTCTCCAGAGCGGTGAGGAACGGCTCGACGCCCATCTGGGCCACAATGTTGCTCGCCGCGGCCACCTCCTCCTCGGTCAGCGGCGGGGTTCCGTCGAGGGAATGCACCCGCCCCTCCTTCATGCGGCGGCGGATGAGATCCTTGTCGATGCTGCCACCGATCGACGCGGCGCGGAAATGATAGCCACGCTCGCGCGAGATCTGATGCACCATGTCGAAGAACACATCGAGATGGGCGTCGGTCCCATCGCCCCCGGCCGAAGAGATGTAGACGGGGACCTTCCGCCCGGCGGCGGCCTCGAGCAGCACCGAGATGTCCTTGAGGTAGGCCTCGGGCGAACAGGTCATCGCCCCCAGGCCCAGCTTCTGCGGGCCGCTGTCGGTCGATCCGGAATCGACAGTGATCACGTCGGGCCTCATGTCGAGCCCCTTGCGAAACCATTCCAGAGGGAACCCGTATCCCAGCATCCCCGTGGGGGTGAGGATCCGCACTTCATCGGTCGGCATGATAGCCTCCTTTTGCCATCATTGTGGATTAATCCGAAAACGTATTGAATTATGTCATCATGGCTTAGTGGGAGATTTCCTCCAGGGAACGCCCGCGCGTACGGGGTCCGAACACGCCAATCGAGATCATCACCATCAGCATCGAGAAGGAGATCAGCGCGAACACACCGCCCGTGCCGTAGTGGTTGAGAAAGAAGGCAATCAGGAAGCTGGTGATGGCGGTGGAGAGCCGGCTGAAGGAGTAGACGAAGCCCACGGCACGGGCCCGGATCTTGGTGGGGAACAGCTCGGCCTGGTAGGGATGGTAGGAAAGCGAAAGCAGTGTCGAGAAGGCGGTGATGAGGACGCCGAAGATCACCACCAGCACAGGGTTCGACATGAGCGCGAACAGCGGCCCGCAGATGCCCACGCCGAGCGCGGCGGCAACGATCAGCCACTTGCGCTCGAATCGCTCGGCGACCGTCAGCCCCTAGATGATCGGGGTGATCGGATAGGCCCAGGCGATGCAGAAGGCATAGAAGAGGCTCTTGGTGAACCCGTGTCCCTGGGCCGAAAGCAGGGCCGGCAGCCAGTTGGTGAACCCGAAGAAGCCGATGGTCTGGAAGAAGTTGAACACCATCATCATGATGGTGCGCCCGGTATAGGGTTGCCGCCAGATGTCGCGGAAGGTGGCGTCAGACTTCACCTCGGCGCGGACGGGACCGATCGGCGGCAACGACCGGCCGGTGGCGCGTTGGGCGCGAGCCTCCATGTCCGCCGCGACCGCCTCAGCCTCCGCGCTGCGGCCCTGCAGCGCGAGCCAGCGCGGCGATTCCGGAAGTTTCTGCTGCAGCGCCCAGATCACGAGCGCCCCACTCGCGCCAATCAGCACGACCCAACGCCATCCGGCGCCACCGAGCGGATCGATGGGGATCAGCAGCCAGGCCAGAAAGGCCAAGCTAGGCACTGCGAGATACTGGACGAAGTGGTTGATGGCAAAGGCACGCCCTCGCATCGCCGCGGGAGTCAGCTCGACGAGATAGGTGTCGATGGTGACGAGCGGCACACCGAGGAACTGATCGTGGCCCTCGAACGCGAACAGCTCGACGTGGCCTTCATCCGTCCCCCCTTCCCCGAGGAGGGGCCCCTGCGGACCGAGCTGTTCTCCAGCGAGCCCCTGGCGGTCGCCGTGCCGCGGACACACCGTTTCGCTAGCAGAAAAATTCTGCGCCTGTCCGATCTCGCGCAGGAGCCGTTCATCATCGTGCCGCGCCACTACAGCTTCGGCCTGTCCGATTCCGTGCTGGCCGCCTGCCGGGAAGCCGGATTCACGCCCCGCATCTCCCAGCGGGCGCCGCAGCTTTCCTCGGCCATCAATTTCGTCGCCGCCGGCATGGGCATCACGGTGACGTCGAGCTGCATGCGCTTCCAGCAGCCCGCAAGTATCCGCTACGTCCCCCTCGCGCAACCCGACCTGCGCGCCGAGCTGGGAATCACCTACCGCCGCGACAACCACGCGCCGACATTGCGACATTTTCTCGCCGCCGCGCTGGCCGCGCGCCCTCTTTTGCGCGCGAGTGCCGCTACCAGGCCACCAGCAAAGCGCCGACGGCAATCAGGCAGACGCCCGCCCAGTTGAGGGAGGAAAGCCGCTCGCCGAGGAAAAGACAGGCGAACACCGCGACCATGACCACGCTGAGCTTGTCGATGGGCGCCACGCGGGCGGCATCGCCGAGCTTGAGGGCGCGGAAGTAGCACAGCCACGAGGCCCCGGTGGCGAGGCCCGACAGCACCAGGAAGACCCAGCTGCGCAGAGGCGTTTGCGCAAGGCCGTGGAATTCCCCGAAGCCCGCCACCACGCCGGCGCTGGCCAGCAGGATGACGCAGGTACGAATAAGGGTCGCGAGATCGGAATTGATGCCGCTCACGCCTACCTTGGCGAGAATGGCCGTCATCGCGGCAAACACGGCGGAGGACACAGCCCAGAACGGCCATGTCTGGAAAAGGACGCGCACCTGTTCCCCTCCTGCGGTGGATCAGAAGACAGCCGCGGTGCTAGCAGCGTGCCACGCCCGCCGAAAGCCCCACTCCCCGCAACGCCGCCCTCACCAATTCGCCGCCGGGGCATGGCGCGTCAACAGGGCCATCAGCGAGCGACCCAGGCTGTTGTCCCAATTGAAGGCGTTCTCCAGCACCACCACGGCAGTGTGGTGCTCGGGATCGACGGCCAAGTAGCTCGTATACCCCCCGATCAGACCGACCTGGTAGAGAACATGCTGTCCGCCGCTGTCATCGGCGATCCAGGCGATGGCCGCCGCCTCCTCGGCGCGGGGGATGCGCACGCGCAAATTGTCGGCCAGGGCCGGGCGCGGCGGCGGCCCCTGCGGGTCGAGGTGGGCGGCGGCGAAGGTCAGCAGATCGCGGGCCGTCGAGGTGAGCGCCGCCGCGCCGCGCAGGATTTCCGTGAAGTGCCAGTCGGGCGTCGTCGCGCCGCGGGGGATGAATTTCGGCTCGTCGCCCGCATGGCCGATCGCGCGCTCCGCGTAGCCGGGCAGGAGCTCGGGGCGGTAGCCGGTATGGGTCAGGCCGAGCGGGTCGGTAATGCGGCTGGCCAGCAGCTCGTCGATGCTCTGGCCCGCGCGCTCGGTCACGACCTCGCCGAGGATCGCATAGCCGATGTTGGAGTACTGCGACTCGATCGGCGTCGAGGGGGAGAAATCGGCCAGGTAGTCGAGCACCGCCTGCCGGTCGAGGCTGCGGTAGAAATTCTCCCCGGTGAAGAAATAGCCGAGAAAGCGGGCCAGGATATCCGCCGTGTAGGGTTGGCGGGGCAGGCCGGAGCTGTGGGTGGCCAGCTGCACGACGGTGATGTGGGCCGCCGCCGGGCTCAGGGGCGTGCCCGGCGGCAGGAGCGTGGCAAGCCGGTCGTCCCAGGAGAGGCTGCCGTCCGCGACCATTGTCGCGGCAATGCCGGCGAGGAACCCCTTGCTGAGCGAGCCTACCGCAAAGAGCGTGTCGGCGTCGGGAGCGTGGCC
>CALNAL010000287.1 GCA_937874445.1 uncultured Acetobacteraceae bacterium
GCGGCCACCGGGGTGCGGCTGCTCTACGAGCTGCGCTTCGATGCCGCCTTCTGCGCGCTGAGCGCCGAGGACTTCGTGACCCGGGTGCTCGGGCGCGGGCTGGGGGCGCGGGCGTTGGCCTGCGGCGAGGATTTCGCCTTCGGCCACCGGCGCGGCGGCAACGTGGCCTTTCTCGCCGCCCGTGCCGCGGCGCTCGGCATGGAGCTGGTGGTGGTGCCGTCGCTGGACGATGCCGGCGGGCCGATCTCCTCCTCGCGCATCCGCAACGACCTGCGTGCCGGCCATCCCGAGGCCGCCGCCCTCCGGCTCGGCCGCCCCTGGGAGATCGCGGGGGTGGTGGCGCACGGCGCGGCGCGGGGGCGCACCATCGGCTTTCCCACCGCCAACATCGCGCTGGGCCGCCAGCTCGAGCCGGCGCGCGGGGTCTATGCGGTGCGCGCGTGTCTGCCCGACGGCAGGGTGGTGCCGGGGGTGGCCAACATCGGCCTGCGCCCCACGGTTTCCGAAGGCACCGAGAGCCGGCTGGAGGTGCACCTGTTCGATTTCGCCGCAGACCTCTACGGGGCGGAACTGAAGGTGGCGCTGATCGCCTTCCTGCGTCCGGAGCGGCGCTTCGCCGATTTTGCCGCGCTCGCCGCGCAGATCGCCTCCGACGCCGCCGCCGCCCGTCGCCTGCTTGACCTGCCGCCGCCGGCATCAGCATAGTCCGCCCATGTTTTCCAGGATGATGTCTGGCGTGATGCGCGCGCGAATTATCGGCCCGGCCGCCGTCCGGCAGCCGGGGTCCCTCTGAGTCCGACGTCCTGTTCCGGCGGCCCGCCGACGCGGCCCGTGCCGCCCGGGCCCGCATCCTCCCGAGCCCGTATCCTTCCGAGACCAGCATCGATGAGCGACAAGCAAGACTACCGCAACACCGTCTTTCTGCCGGCGACCCCCTTCCCCATGCGCGGCGACCTGCCCCGCAAGGAGCCGGCGATGCTGGAGCGCTGGGAGCGCATGGGGCTGTGGAAGCAGCTGCGCGCCCAGAGCGCCGGGCGGCGCAAGTTCATCCTCCACGACGGCCCGCCCTACGCCAACGGCAACATCCATATCGGCACGGCGCTCAACAAGATCCTCAAGGACATCGTCAACCGCGCCGCCCAGATGGCCGGCTTCGATGCCGACTACATCCCCGGCTGGGACTGCCACGGCCTGCCCATCGAGTGGAAGGTCGAGGAGGGCTACCGCAAGCACGGCAAGAGCAAGGATGACGTGCCCATCCTCCAGCTCCGCGCCGAGTGCCGCGCCTATGCGACGCACTGGCTTTCCGAGCAGATGAAGGAGTTCCGCCGCCTCGGCGTGCTGGGCAACTGGGAAGGCCGCTACGCCACCATGGACCTCCCCTCGGAGGCCGCGATCTTCGCCGAGATCGGCAAGTTCCTGCTCAACGGCGGGCTGTTCCGCGGGTTGCGGCCGGTGATGTGGTCGCCGGTGGAAAAGACCGCCCTGGCCGAGGCGGAGGTGGAGTACTACGACCACACCTCCACCACCATCTGGGTGCGCTTCCCGGTGGTGACCCCCTCGGTGCCGGAGCTGGCCGGCGCGCGGATCGTCATCTGGACCACCACGCCCTGGACCATGCCCGCCAACCGCGCCATCGCCGCGGGGCCCGACTACGACTACGTGGTCTTCCGCGTGGATGCCAAGACCGAGGCTTCCGCCGCCGTGGCGGGCGAGACCCTGGTGGTCTGCGCCGACCTGCTGGAGCAGGTCTGCACCGATGCCGGCATCACCGGCAAGACGGTGCTGCACCGCCTCAAGGGGGCGGCGCTCAAGGGCACCGTCTGCGCCCATCCGCTGCGCGGGCAGGGCTACGACTTCGACGTGCCGGTGCTGCTGGCCAATTTCGTCACCACCGACACCGGCACCGGCTTCGTGCACATCGCCCCCAGCCATGGCGCCGACGACTTCATCCTCGGGCGTGCCAACGGCATCGAGACGCCGGAGACGGTCAAGGACGACGGCACCTATTCCGACTGGATTCCGCTGTTCGCCGGCCTCCACGTCTACAAGGCCACCGAGCCGGTGCTGAAGGTGATCTCCGAGGCCGGCGGGCTGCTGGCGCGCGGGGAGATCGTCCACTCCTACCCGCATTCCTGGCGTTCCAAGGCGCCGGTGATCTTCCGCGCCACCCCGCAGTGGTTCATCCGCATGGACGGGGAGGGCAGGCTGCGCGAGAAGGCGCTGGAGGCCATCAACGCCACGCACTTCGTGCCGGCCAAGGGGCACAACCGGCTCTATTCGATGGTCGAGGCCCGGCCGGACTGGTGCATCAGCCGCCAGCGCGCCTGGGGCGTGCCGATCGCGGTGTTCGTCGAGAAGAAGACCGGCCAGGTGCTGCGCGACGCCGCGGTGGTGGAGCGCATCACCGAGGCATTCCGCACCGAGGGGGCCGATGCCTGGTTCTCCTCCCCGCCGGAGCGCTTCCTCGGCCCGGGACGCGACCCCGCCGACTACGAGCAGGTGCGCGACATCGTGGACGTGTGGTTCGAGTCCGGCTCGACCCACGCCTTCGTGCTGGAGGCGCGCAAGCTGCCCTGGCCGGCCGATCTCTACCTCGAGGGCTCCGACCAGCACCGCGGCTGGTTCCACTCCTCGCTGCTGGAGGCGGTGGGCACCCGCGGGCGCGCGCCGTTCAAGTCGATCCTGACCCACGGCTTCGTGCTCGACGAGCAGGGCCGCAAGATGTCCAAGTCGCTGGGCAACACGGTGGCGCCGCAGCAGGTGTGCGACAAATACGGCGCCGACATCCTGCGGCTGTGGGTGGCGATGTCGGATACCGCCGAGGATCTGCGCATCGGCCCCGAGATCCTCAAGCAGCAGGCCGACCTCTACCGCCGCCTGCGCAACACGCTGCGCTGGCTGCTCGGCGCGCTGGAGGGCTTCGACGAGGCGGAGAAGCTGCCGTACGCCGAGCTGCCGGAGCTGGAGCGCTGGGTGCTGCACCGCCTCACCGAGTTCGACGCGAAGCTGCGCGGCGCGGTGGAGAGCCACGACTGGACCGGCGTCTATCCCGCGCTGCACGCCTTCTGCGCCGCCGACCTCTCGGCCTTCTACTTCGACATCCGCAAGGACGCGCTCTACTGCGACCGGCCCGACAGCATCCGCCGTCGCGCCGCGCGGACGGTGCTCGACCAGCTCCATCGCTGCCTGGCCACCTGGCTCGCCCCGGTGCTGTGCTTCACCGCCGAGGAGGCGTGGACCGCCCGCTTCGGCGCGGAAAGCTCGGTGCACCTGCAGGACTTTCCGACCCTGCCGGCGGAGTGGCACGACGCGGCGCTGGCCACGCGCTGGGCCGGCATCCGCGACATCCGCCGCGTGCTCACCGGCGCGCTGGAGCGGGCGCGGGCGGAGGGCACCATCGGCTCCTCGCTGCAGGCCGCGCCGGTGCTGCACCTGGCGGCCGACAAGGCCGGGCTGCTGCCCGCCGCAGGCTGGGCGGAGCTGGCGATCGTCTCCGACCTCGCGCTGTCCACCGCGCCGGCCCCGGAGGGCGCCTTCGCGCTGCCCGAGGTGGAGGGGGTGGCGGTGGCCTTCGCGAAGGCCGAGGGCACGAAATGCGCCCGCTGCTGGAAGGTGCTGCCCGAGGTCGATGCCGACCCGGCCCATCCCGGCCTGTGCCGGCGCTGCGCCGACGCCGTGGCCTCGGGGCTGGTGGGGCGCGGGTGAGCCCTTCCCCGCTCTTTCGCCGGGCCGGCCTCGCCGTCGCGGCGGCGGTGTTCGCGGCCGACCAGGCCAGCAAGGCGTGGATCGTCCACGGGCTCGAGCTGCCGATGCGCCTCAGCGTGCCGGTGCTGCCGGGGCTGAACTTTACCTGGGTGGAGAACCGCGGCATCACCTTCGGGCTGCTGGGCGGCTTCGGCGCGCTGGGTCCGGTGCTGCTCACCGCCGTGGCGCTGGCGGTGGTGGCGGCGCTCGGGGTGTGGCTGTGGCGCGCGGAGCGGTGGCTGCCGGCGGTGGCGCTGGGGGCGATCGCGGGCGGCGCGGTGGGCAATGTGCTCGACCGCCTGCGCCTGGGCTATGTGGTGGATTTTCTGCACGCCCATGCCATGGGATATTCGTGGTATGTGTTCAACGTGGCCGACGCGGCGATCGTCTGCGGGGTGGCCGCTCTGGTGTTCGATGGCATGCGCCGGTCTCCCCCCACCGACCGCCTTGCCGATCCCAAGGGGGGGCGGTAAGACGCTGTTCATGGCCCCGATTCGCATCCTTTGTGCCGCTGCCCTGCTGCCGCTCGTGCTCTCCGGCTGTGAGGGGAGCGATTTTTCCCGCAGCTTCGGTCTTACCCGTGATGCTCCCGACGAGTTCACGGTGACGACGCAGCCGCCGCTGTCCATGCCGCCCGATTTCACCCTGCGCCCGCCGCGCCCCGGTGCCCCGCGCCCGCAGGAGGTCACGCCCCGCCAGGGCGCCGAGATCGCCCTGATCCCGCAATCCTCCATGCCGCAGCGGGCCCCGGTTTCCGAGAGCACGGGGCAGGAGGCGCTGGTCGCCTCCGCCGGGCCCAGGGCTCCCGCCGACATCCGCACCAAGATCGATGCCGACGCCGCCATGGAGGCCACCGACCGCAGCTTCGCCGACGAGCTGATGTTCTGGCACACTCCCGCGGACAAGTCGGTGGTGGTCGATCCCCAGCGCGAATCCCGGCGCCTGCGTTCCAACGCCGCCCTCGGCAAGCCGGCGACGGCCGGGGATACCGCCATCATCCAGCGCAAGAAGCAGTCGCTGCTCGACATGATTTTCTGACCCGGCGCGGCGGCCGCCCCGGGGACAAGACCCGCAAGGGAGGGAAGCCATGACCGATCCGATCGCCCACGCCCCTGTCACGCTCGATGGGGCCTGGCAGCGCCTTGCCGAACTGGCCGCGCGCCCTGCGGCGCGTGACATCCGCGCCCTTTTCGCGGCCAATCCGCAGCGCGCGGTGCATTTCTCCGCGAGCTGCGGCGACCTCACCCTCGACTATTCCAAGACGCCCATCGATGCCGCCGCGCGCGAGGCGCTGTTCGACCTGGCCCGCGCCGCCGACGTGGTGGGCTTCCGCGCCCGCCTGTTCGCCGGCGAGGCGGTGAACGCCACCGAGGGCCGCGCCGCCATGCACATGGCGCTGCGCTCCCTGCCGGCCGACGGCTACACCGCCATGCTGCCCTCCGGCCGCGAGCCCGCCAGCCAGATCGCCGCCGAGGAGCGCGCGCGGATGGCGGCCTTCGTCGCCAGGGTGCATTCGGGCGAGCTGCGCGGCGCCACCGGCGAACGCTTCACCGACGTGCTCAACATCGGCATCGGCGGCTCCGATCTCGGCCCGCGCATGGTCTCCGAGGCGCTGACCGTGGTGCGCGGCGGCAAGCTCAACGCCCATTTCCTCTCCAACGTGGACGGCCACGCCTTCGCCACCCTCGCCCGCGAGCTGGACCCCGCCCGCACCCTGGTGCTGGTGGCCTCCAAGACCTTCACCACGCTGGAGACCATGCTCAACGCCCGCGCCGTGCGCGCCTGGGTGGCGGACAGCCTGGGCGATGCGGCGGTGGGGACCCATTTCGCCGCGCTCTCGACCAACGCCAAGGCGGTGGCGGCGTTCGGCATCGGCGAGGAGCGCATGTTCGGCTTCCGCGACTGGGTGGGCGGGCGCTACTCGGTGTGGTCCTCCATCGGGCTGTCGGTGGCGCTGGCCGCCGGGTGGGAGGCCTTCGAGGCCCTGCTCGCCGGCGGACGGGAGATGGACCAGCACTTCCTCCACGCCCCCTTCGCTTCCAACCTGCCGGTGCTGCTCGCGCTGGTGGGCATCTGGCACGTGGACCTGATGGGCTGGCGCAGCCAGTGCGTGCTGGCCTACGACCAGCGCCTGCGCCGCTTCCCCGCCTATCTCCAGCAGCTCGAAATGGAGAGCAACGGCAAGTCGGTACGCCTCGACGGCACGCCCATCGCCCACCCGACCTGCCCCGCCCTGTTCGGCGAGCCCGGCACCGACGCGCAGCACAGCTTCATGCAGCTGGTCCACCAGGGCAGCCAGGTCATCCCGGTGGACTTCCTCCTCGCCGCGGTGCCCGACCACGACAGGCCGGAGGCGCATCTGGCGCTCGCGGCCAACGTGTTCGCCCAGGCCGAGGCGCTGCTGCGCGGCAAGACGCTGGAAGAGGTCCGCCAGGAGATGCTGGCCAAGGGCCTGTCCTCCGCCGAGGTGGAGCGCATCGCCCCGCATCGCGTGTTCACCGGCAACCGCCCGAGCAACATGCTGCTGTTCCGCCAGCTCGACGCGCGCACGCTCGGCATGCTGATCGCCCTTTACGAGCACAAGGTGGCGGTGCAGGGCGCCATCTGGGGCATCGACAGCTACGACCAGTGGGGCGTGGAACTCGGCAAGGTGCTGGCTGGCGGCATCCTGCCCGACCTCCAGCCCGGCGCGCCGGTCGGACGGCACGATTCCTCCACCGCGGCCCTGATCGCGCGCTTCAAGGCGCTGCGAAGCTGAAGGTTCTGGTCATCGCGGTGGGCAACCGGCTGCGCGGCGACGACGCGGCCGGCCCCGCCCTGGCCGACCTCCTCGCCACCCGCCGCCCCGACCTCGCCCTGGTCGTCGTCCAGGAACTCCTGCCCGAACTCGCCGAGCGCCTGGCCGGGGTGGACCGCGCCCTCTTCCTCGACGCCTCGGTGGCCCTTCCGCCGGGCGAGATCGACCTGGTCCCTCTCGCCCCGGCAGCATCCACCACGCCGGGCCTCGGCCACAGCCTGACCCCCGCCGTGCTCCTCGCCCTGGCCGGCCGCCTCTACGGCCACGCCCCCACGGCCCAACTCCTCCGCCTCGGCGCCGCCTCCTTCACCCTCGGCAGCCCGCTCTCCCCGGCCCTCCGGACAGCGCTGGACCGGGCGGCGGGGCTGGTGGACGGGGCTTTGCCCCGTGCCCCATCAGGGGGCGCTGCCCCCTGAACCCCTGCCAGGGGGCGAGCGACCCCTGGACCCGGCATTCTCGGGGTTTGGGAGAGGGGGGCGCAACGAG
>CALNAL010000288.1 GCA_937874445.1 uncultured Acetobacteraceae bacterium
GCCCCCCGGCGGCACCGCGCTGCCCACCGGCTCCTGGCGCTACCCCGCCGGCACGCGGGTGCGCGAGCTGGCGGGCTTCGCGGAGGGCGCCTTCTGGGTGCAGGACGCGGCGGCCGCCCTGCCCGCGCGGCTGCTCCAGGTGCGCCCCGGCGAGCGCGTGGCCGACCTGTGCGCCGCGCCGGGCGGCAAGGCGGCCCAGCTCGCCGCGGCCGGCGCCGGACTGGTGGCGGTGGAGCGCGAGCCCGCGCGCATGAAGCGCCTGCGCGAGAACTTCGCCCGCCTCGATCTCTCCGCCACCTTCGTGACGGCCGACGCCACCGATTGGCACCCGGAGGAGCTGTTCGACGCGGTGCTGCTCGACGCCCCCTGCTCGGCCACCGGCACCGCGCGGCGCCACCCCGACGTGCTGCACCTCAAGCGCCCGCGCGATCTCGGCCCTCTCGTGGCGACACAGGCGCATCTGCTGGAGGCGGCGGCGGCCCTGCTGCGTCCCGGCGGGCGGCTGATCTATGCGGTCTGCTCGCTGCAACCCGAGGAGCGCCACGCCACCGGCCCGGGGCTGCTGCCCGACCCGATCCGCCCCGAAGAGGTGCCCGGACTGGAATCGGCGCTCACGCCGGAGGGCACGCTCCTCACCACCCCGGCCCTGTGGCCGGAGCACGGCGGGCTCGACGGGTTCTTCGTGGCCCGCATGACGAAGCCCTGACCCGCGGCAAACTGGCTGCACAGCGCAGGCGGTGCTTGTAACGCCCGGAGTCTCCTGGGTAGAAGGCGTGAATGTTCTGTTTCCGCATGAGACCAAGCGGGGCCTGCCGATGACCGGATGGTTGCGAGGAACGCGCCGGGTTCTGGCGCGGCTGCCCAGCCTGCGCATGATGCATGTCCCTGACGCACCGGCCCAGTCGGTGCGCGACCCCTGGCCGGGCGATCCGGTACAGGGCGCCGCGCTGCTGAAGGGCACGCTGGCCCTGGAAGGCGGCACGGTGGCGCTGCATGCCGGCGGCTTCGGCGAGCCCACGGGCACGCCCGTGCTGCGCGCCGCCGTGCACGGCTTCACCTGGCTGCGCGACCTGCGCGCGCTGGGCACCGACGCAGCGCGTCTGCGCGCCCGCAGTCTGGTCGCCGACTGGATGACGGCCCCGGCGCTCGATCCCATCGCCGAGCGCCCCGACGTCACCGGGGCGCGCATCGCCGCCTGGCTCGGGCACTACGATTTCTTCGCCGCCTCGGCCGACGATCCCTTCCGCCAGAAAATGATGGCGCGCCTGGTCGCCGACGCCCGCAGCCTCGCCGCCGCCCTGCCCACCGAGGAGGTGGACGGCCGGGCGCTCACCGCCATCAAGGGGCTGGTCGCCGCGGCGGTGGCCATCTCCGACCATACCACCTTCCTCTCCCGCGCGCTGCGGGTGCTGCCGCAGGAACTCTCCCGCCAGGTGCTGCCCGACGGCTGCCACGTCGAGCGCAGCCCCGCGCGGATGATGGCGGCGCTGCAGGACCTGGTGGAGATCCGCGCCCTGCTCCAGGCCAGCCAGACCACCCCGCCGGTGGCGCTCGGCATCGCCATCGAGCGCATGGCCGTGGCCCTGCGCACGCTGCGCCATGGCGACGGCGGACTTGCCCTGTTCAACGGCACGCGCGAGGAAACCGCGGCCCTGGTGGAGCTGGTGCTGAGCCAGGCCGGACGCGCCGGACGCGCCCAGACCGCGCTGCCCCAGGGCGGCTTCCAGCGCCTGCAGGCCGGGCGCACCGTGCTGATCGCCGATTGCGGCATCCCCACCGGCCCCCGGCTCGACCGCAGCGCCCACGCCGGCACGCTGAGCTTCGAGCTGTCGGTCGGACGCGACCGCATGATCGTCAACTGCGGCGCCGCCATCGGCGCGAGCGAGCAGTGGCGGGACGCCCTGCGCGCCACCGCCGCCCACTCCACCCTGGTCATCGCCGACATGTCCTCCTCCGAGATCAAGCCCGAGGGGCTGGGACGGCGGCCGACCCGGGTCGGGGCACAACGCCAGGAAGCCGCGGGCGCCCACTGGCTCGACGCCAGCCACGACGGCTACGGGGCCCCCTTCGGCGCGACGCACCACCGCCGCCTCTACCTCGCCGCCTCGGGCGAGGACATCCGCGGCGAGGACCAGGTCGAGGCCGGCAAGCCGCAGCCCTTCGTGGTGCGCTTCCACCTCCACCCCTCGGTGAACGCCTCGCTGCAGCAGGACGGCGGCGGCGTGCTGCTGCGCCTGCCCTCCGGCAGCGGCTGGCGGCTGCGCGCGGAAGGCGCCCAGCTCACCCTGGAGCGCAGCATCTATCTCGGCGGCCCCGAGCCGAGGAACTCCGAGCAGGTGGTGCTCACCACCTACGAGGACGGCCCGCAGACCACGAAATGGGCCATCAGCAAGGTCGGCTGATACCGGGCCAAGAAAGGGAAGGCTTCTTTTTCCTGAAGGAAAAAGAAGCAAAAAGGACTTTGTTCGTTTGGCTCCGCGGCTGACACAAGCGCAGAGCCTTAACGGATAAAGCTTTCCTGGTTCTCCTTTCCCGAAAGGAGAACACCTTCCTTGCTGCCTTGCCCCGATCGAGCCCCCCGGCGGTGCCCGTCCGCGTTCTTCCCGCCGGCCGCATTTCTCAACGGGGTCTTCATCCTTCTGCGCGACCCTGCCGCCCCGGCACAGCAACGGAGGCAGACGTGCGGCGGTGGATCGGAGCGGCGGCGATAGTCCTGGTCCTGGCAGGAGGGGTCCTGGCAGGATGCCAGAACTCCGCGCAGCGGCCGGCCTGCGCGGTCTGCGCCGCCAACAAGGGTCCCACCGAGCTTTCCCGGCACTGGCTGCTGGGGATGAACCCCATGGCCGGCGACCCCGAGCTGCTGCACCCCTTTACCAACCGCTTCATGGCCGATCTCGGCGGCATGCCCGGGGTGCGCGCCATCGACCTCGCCCCCTCGTGGAACGCCCACCTCTTCCGCACCTCGCCCGACGACCGCATCGAGGTCTCCACCGTGCTGCACGGCGGGGGCAACTGCATGGAAATCACCTACACCGTCTATCGCCACGGCACCGAGCACGGGCGCTTCGGCCAGGTCGTGACCCCCCTCTACGCCGGCCCCGAGCCCGACGGCGCCTGCGTCGATCGCGCCGCCACCCAGCTCTACCTCACCCTGGTGCGCGCCGGGCTGTAGCGGGGGCGTTCTTCGCCGGGAAGGTAAGGGAAGGTCTTCTTTTTCCTGAAGGAAAAAGAAGCAAAAAGGACTTTTCCCACTTTGGCTCCGCGTCTGACACAGGCGCGGAGCCTTAACGAACAAAGCTTTCCTGGTTCTCCTTTCCCGAAAGGAGAACACCTTGCCTTGTCTTGCCTGCGCCTACCCCAGGGCGCGCTTGAGGGCCTCGTTGACGAGGGCGGGGTTGGCCTTGCCCTTCATCTCGCGCATCACCTGGCCGACGAAGAAGCCGAACAGCTTGTCCTTGCCGGACTTGTACTGCGCGACCTTGTCGGCGTTGGCCCCGAGAATCCGGGCGATGACGGCATCGATGGCGCCGGTATCGGTCACCTGGCGCAGGCCGCGCTTCTCGACCAGCGCGTCGGGGCTTTCCCCGGTTTCGGCCACCGCCTCGAAGAGGGTCTTGGCGATCTTGCCGTTGATGGTGCCGTCGGCGATGAGGTCGAGGATGCGCCCCAGCGCCGCGGCGGGAACCGGCGGGTCCTCGATGGTGCGGCCGGCCCGGTTGAGCAGCGCGAACAGCTCGCCGGTGACCCAGTTGGCCGCCTGCTTGGCATCGCGCCCCTTCGCCACGGCCTCGAAATAGTCCGCCGAGGCGCGTTCCGCCACCAGCACGGAGGCGTCGTAGGGGGAAAGCCCGTAGTCCTCCATGAAGCGGGCGCGCCGGTCGTCGGGCAGCTCCGGCAGGGCGGCCTTCAGCCCGGCCACCCAGGCCGGGTCCAGCTCCAGCGGCAGCAGGTCGGGGTCGGGGAAGTAGCGGTAGTCGTGCGCGTCCTCCTTGGAGCGCATCGGGCGGGTCTCGCCGTGGGCGGAATCGAAAAGGCGGGTCTCCTGCACCACCTCCTCGCCGTCCTCCCACACCTGCACCTGGCGCGCGGCCTCGACCTCGACCGCCTGCATCACGAAGCGGATGGAGTTGACGTTCTTGATCTCGCAGCGCGTGCGGTAGTCCTCGCCCGGATGGCGCACCGAGACGTTGACGTCGGCGCGCATGGAGCCCTCCTCCATGTTGCCGTCGCAGGTGCCCAGCGTGCGCACGATGGAGCGCAACTTGCGCAGATAGGCGCCGGCCTCCTCGGGGCTGCGCATGTCGGGCTCGCTGACGATCTCCATCAGCCCCACGCCGGCGCGGTTGAGGTCCACGTAGGTCTTGGTCGGGTTCTGGTCGTGCAGGCTCTTGCCGGCATCCTGTTCGAGATGCAGGCGCGTCACGCCGATCTCGCGCGTCGTGCCGTCCTCGAGTTCGAGGGTGATCGTGCCCTTGCCGACCAGGGGCTTCTCGAACTGCGTGATCTGATAGCCGAAGGGCAGGTCGGGATAGAAATAGTTCTTGCGGTCGAACCGGCTGACCAGATTGATCTGGGCGCGCAGCCCGAGCCCGGTGCGCACCGCCTGGGCGATGCATTCGCGGTTGGGCACCGGCAGCATGCCGGGGAAGGCCGCGTCCACGAAGGAAACCTGCGTGTTGGGCTCGGCGCCGAACGTCGTCGCGGCGCCGGAAAAGAGCTTCGCCTTGCTGATGACCTGGCAGTGCACCTCCAGGCCGATGACGACCTCCCACACCCCGGTGCGACCCTCGATGGTGTAGCTCATCGCTCAGCCCTCCGCCTGCAGCGCGGGACGCGCCGTGAAATGGGCCGCCTTCTCCAGCGCCCCGGCCACCGCGAACACCGTTTCCTCGTCGAAAGGCTTTCCCAGCACCTGCAACCCCAGCGGCAGGCCGGAGGAATCCAGGCCGGCGGGCAGCGAGAGGCCGGGAATGCCCGACATGTTGGCAGGCACCGTGAACACGTCGTTGAGATACATCTTCACCGGATCGTCCATCCGCTCGCCCTGCACGAAGGCCGCGGAGGGGGTCGTGGGCGTGAGCAGCGCGTCCACCTTCCCGAAGGCCTCGGTGAAGTCGCGGCGGATCAGCGCGCGCACCTTCTGGGCACGCAGATAATAGGCGTCGTAGTAGCCGGCGCTGAGCACGTAGGTGCCGATCAGCACGCGGCGCTTCACCTCGGCGCCGAAGCCGGCGGCCCGGGTGTTCTCGTACATCTCGATGAGGTCCGCGCCCTCCACCCGCGCGCCGAAGCGCACGCCGTCGTAGCGGGCGAGGTTGGAGGAGGCCTCGGCGGGAGCGACGATGTAGTAGGTGGCCAGGCCGTATTTGGTGTGCGGCAGCGAGACGTCCACGATCTCCGCCCCCGCGTCCTTCAGCCAGGCCAGGCCCTGCTGCCACAGCGCCTCGATCTCGGGGGGCATGTCGTCGCTGCGGTACTCGCGCGGCACGCCGATGCGCAGGCCCTTCACGCCGCGCGCGCAGGCGGCGGCGAAATCGGGCACCGCGATGTCGGCGGAGGTGGAATCCTTGGGGTCGAAGCCGGCCATCGAGCCGAGCAGGATCGCCGCGTCCTCCACCGTGCGCGCCAGCGGGCCCGCCTGGTCGAGCGAGGAGGCGAAGGCCACGATGCCCCAGCGCGAGCAGCGCCCGTAGGTCGGCTTGATGCCGACGATGCCGCAGAAGCTCGCGGGCTGGCGGATCGAGCCGCCGGTGTCGGTGGCGGTGGCCCCCAGCGCGATGCGCGCCGCCACCGCCGCCGCCGAGCCGCCCGAGGAGCCGCCGGGCACCCGCGGCCTGGCGTCGCCGGGCAGGGTCCAGGGGTTGGCGACCGCGCCGAAGGCGGAGGTCATGTTGGAGGACCCCATGGCGAACTCGTCGAGATTCGCCTTGCCGAGAAACACCGCGCCGTCACGCAGCAGATGGGCGGTGACGGTGCTCTCGTAGGGCGGCACGAAGGGGCGCAGGATGTTGCTCGCCGCCGTGGTGCGCACGCCCGCGGTGCAGAAAAGGTCCTTGATGGCCAGCGGGATGCCGGTGAGCGGCCCGCCCTCGCCGCGCGCCAGCGCCGCATCCGCCGCGGCGGCCTGCTTCAGCGCCAGCTCGGGGGTGGGGGTGATGTAGGCGTTGAGCTTCGGGTTCAGCGCCTCGAGGCGGGAGAGATAGGCCTCTGTCAGTTCGGCTGCGGAAAATTTGCGCGCGCGCAGGGCGTCGCGGGCCTCGGCCAGGCTCAGTTCGAACATCACTCGACCACCTTCGGCACCGCGTAGAAATCGCCTTCCCGGTCGGGGGCGTTGGCCAGCACCTTTTCGGGGATGCCGCCGTCGGTCACCGCGTCCTCGCGCAGGCGCAGGGCCATCTCCGCGCCGGTGAGCGGGGCGATGCCCTCGACATTGACTTCCTGGAGCTGCTCGATCCAGCCGAGAATGCCGTTCAGCTCGTTCTGGAGCCGGGGCAGTTCCCCCTCCTCGACCCGGATGCGGGCCAGGCGGGCAATACGGCGGACGGTCGCGGGATCGAGCGACATAATTTCTCCTGTCGTGCCAAGAAACGATGGACCATAAACGCCGCCATGTCGCTCTTCAACCTGGCCGACCTGCGCCGCACCCTCGCCCCGGGCCAACGCCTCATCGGTCTGGACCCCGGCAGCCGCACCATCGGCGTCGCCCTCTCCGACGTCGGCCTGATGCTGGCCACGCCCTACGGCAGCCTCCGGCGCGGCAAGCTGGCCGCCAATGCCGCGGAAATCCTGCGCCTCGCCCTCAAGGAAGGCGCCGGCGGACTGGTAGTGGGCCTGCCCCTCTCGCTCGATGGCTCGCTCGGCCCCGCCGCCCAGGCCGCCCGCGACTGGACCCACGCGCTGACGGCCGCGACCGGCTTGCCCGCCGCCATGTGGGACGAACGCCTGACCTCGGTGGCCGCCAACCGCATGCTCATCGGCGAGGCCGACCTCTCCCGCAAACGCCGCGCCGCCGTCGTGGACCAGACCGCCGCCGCCTATATGCTCCAGGCCGCCC
>CALNAL010000289.1 GCA_937874445.1 uncultured Acetobacteraceae bacterium
CTTAACGGATAAAGCTTTCTTGGTTCTTCTTGCTCGCAAGAAGAACACCTTCCTTCCCTTGCTGTTGCGCCCTCGTCACTCCCGCCGCAGCAGGACATCATTGAGGAAGGAGGCCAGTCTCGTGGGGGCGCGGGTCAGTTGAGATTCATCGTACTCGTCCCTTACCCAGTCGAGAAAGGGCATGCGTCCCTCGCCCTTCTCGGCGTAGAGGCGAAAGAACGCATCGAGAATTCCGGTCCTGCTCTGGCGGACATGCAGGAACTTCCACGAGAGCTGCTTCATGGCCTCGCGACTGGTGCCGCCCTCGATCAGCACGGCCAGGCCGGCGGCCAGGCCCGCGCGGTCGGCGCCGGATTTGCAGTGGATCAGGATGGGGCGCGGCAGGCCCGCGTAGAGTTCGGCGAAGCGCAGGATGCGCGCGCGGTGCGGCGCCCCGCGGCTTTCCAGGCCGAGATAGCGCAGCTCGACCCCCAGGCGCGCCGCGGCGCGAGCGCCCAGATCGTTCGAGGCGTTGTATTTTTCTCCCCGCAAATTGATCACGCTGCGGATGCCCCAGCGCCGCACGAGGCGGGCCAGCGTGACCGGATCGGGGTGGTTGGAGCGGTAGAGTCGCCCGGGAATCACCGGCGCGAAATTGTGCCAGGCAAGTCGCAAGATCGCGTGATCGACGAACAGGCTGGCCAGCCAGAGCCGCGCCCGCTCCCGGCACGACAACGCCCCCGGCCCGCTAGCGGGCATCGGGGGCGCACGCGTCCGGCCGCAGGGGAGCCGCGCTCACCCCTCGCGTTCGAGAATTTCCAGCTTCAGCTCGCCGATCGCCTTGGCGGGGTTGAGCCCCTTGGGGCAGGCGTCGGTGCAGTTGAAGATGGTGTGGCAACGGAACAGCTTGAACGGGTCCTTCAGCGCGTCGAGCCGCTCGCCCTTGGCCTCGTCGCGGCTGTCGGAGATCCAGCGATAGGCGGCCAGCAGCACGGCGGGGCCGAGGTAGCGGTCGCCGTTCCACCAGTAGCTCGGGCAGGAGGTGGAGCAGCAGAAGCAGAGGATGCACTCCCACAGCCCGTCGAGCTTGGCACGCTCCTCGCGACTCTGCAGCCGCTCGCCATCGGGCGGCGGGGGCGTCTCGGTCTTGAGCCAGGGCTCGATCGAGCGCAGCTGCGCGTAGGCCAGCGAGAGGTCGGGCACCAGGTCCTTCACCACCGGCATGTGCGGCAGCGGATGGATCTTGATGGTGCCCTTCACGTCCTTGATCGGCTTGAGGCAGGCGAGGGCGTTCTTGCCGTCGATGTTCATCGCGCAGGAACCGCAGATGCCCTCGCGGCAGGAGCGGCGGAAGGTCAGCGACGGATCGACCTCGTTCTTGATCTTGATCAGCGCGTCCAGGACCATCGGGCCGCAATGGTCCATGTCCACCTCGAAGGTGTCGAGGCGCGGATTGCCGCCCTGGTCGGGGTCCCAGCGATAGATCTGGAAGGCGCGGGTGTTCTTGGCACCGGGGGCAGCCTGGTAGGTCTTGCCCTTGCCCGGCTTGGAGCCCTTGGGGAGAGCGGCGAAAAAGGGTTTGCTGTGCACCATTGTCGTGCCTCCCTCAGTACACGCGCTTCGCCGGCGGGACGACCTGGACCTCGTCGGTCAGGGTCTGCATTCGCACCGGCCGGTATTCGAGCTTGACCTGGCCCGCGTCGTCGCACCAGGCGACCGTGTGCTTCATCCAGTTGGCGTCGTCGCGCTCGGGGAAATCGTCGTGCGCGTGGGCGCCGCGGCTTTCCTTGCGAGCCTCGGCGCCGACGATGGTCGGCATGGCGCAGGCCATCAGGTTCTGCAGCTCGAGGGCTTCCATCAGGTCGGTGTTCCAGATCAGCCCGCGGTCGGCGAGCTTCATCTCCGACAGCGAGCCCCACACCTCGTGCATCTTGGCGACGCCCTCGGTGAGGCTCTTGGCGTTGCGGAACACGGCGGCGTGAGCCTGCATGGTGCGCTGCATGTCGTCGCGCAGCATCGCCACCGGGCGGGCGCCGTTCGCGTGGCGGGCCTTGTCGAGGCGGTCGAGCGCGGCCTCGCCGGCCTTGGGCGGCAGGGCCTTCTGCGCCGCGCCGGCCTTGTAGGTCTTCACCGCCTGGATGGCGGCGGCGCGGCCGAACACCACGATGTCGAGCAGCGAGTTGGTGCCGAGCCGGTTGGCGCCATGCACCGAGACGCAGGCCGCCTCGCCCACCGCCATCAGCCCGGGCACCACCTTGTCCTCGCCATTGACGCGGGTGACGACCTCGCCATGGATGGTCGTGGGGATGCCGCCCATGTTGTAGTGCACGGTCGGCAGCACCGGGATGGGCTCCTTGGTCACATCTACGCCGGCGAACACCATGGCGGTCTCGGAAATGCCGGGCAGGCGCTCGTGCAGCAGATCGGCGCCGAGGTGCTCGAGGTGGAGCAGCATGTGGTCCTTCTTGGGGCCGCAGCCGCGTCCGGCGTTGATCTCGATGGTCATCGAGCGCGACACCACGTCGCGCGAGGCGAGGTCCTTGGCGTTGGGGGCGTAGCGCTCCATGAAGCGCTCGCCCTCGGAATTGGTGAGGTAGCCGCCCTCGCCGCGGGCGCCCTCGGTGATGAGGCAGCCGGCGGGGAAGATGCCGGTGGGATGGAACTGCACGAACTCCATGTCCTGGCAGGGCAGGCCGGCGCGCAGCACCATGGCGTTGCCGTCGCCGGTGCAGGTATGGGCCGAGGTGCAGGAGAGGAAGGCGCGCCCGTAGCCGCCGGTGGCCAGCACCACCACCTGGGCGCGGAAGCGGTGCATCACGCCGTCCTCGAGGTTCCAGGCCATCACCCCGCGGCAGGCGCCCTCGTCGTCCATGATGAGGTCGAGGGCGAAGTATTCGACGAAGAACTCGGCATCGTGCTTGAGCGACTGCTGGTAGAGGGTGTGCAGCATCGCGTGCCCGGTGCGGTCGGCGGCGGCGCAGGCGCGGTTGGCCGGGTGGCCGTGGCCGAAGTCGGTCATGTGCCCGCCGAAGGGCCGCTGGTAGATCTTGCCTTCCTCGGTGCGCGAGAAGGGCACGCCCCAGTGCTCCAGCTCGTAGACCGCGGGGATGGCCTCGCGGCACATGTATTCGATGGCGTCCTGGTCACCCAGCCAGTCCGACCCCTTGACGGTGTCGTACATGTGCCAGCGCCAGTCGTCGGGGCCCATGTTGCCCAGCGCCGCGCCGATGCCGCCCTGGGCGGCGACGGTATGGCTGCGGGTGGGGAAGACCTTGGTGATACAGGCGGTCTTCAGACCGGCGGCCACCATGCCGAAGGTGGCGCGCAGCCCCGCGCCGCCGGCGCCGACCACCACCGCATCATAGGTGTGATCGACCACGGTGTAGGCGCCGAGGGAGGGTTTGCTCATCGCATTCATCGTGATTCCATCCGAAAAGGCCGCACGCCCGTCAATCGCTTCGGCTTCAGCCGCCGATGGCCATCTTCAGCACCGCAACGATCCCGGCGATGCACAGCAGGAAGCTGGCCGCCTTGACGAACAGCACGAGGATCATGCGGGAGATATCCGTGTGGACGTAGTCCTCGCACACGACCTGGATGCCGAGATGCATATGGTGGAAGGCACACAGCAGCGTGGCGATGATGAGGGTGGCATTGATCGGGTTGCCGACCCAGGCATGCACGGCCGTCACCGGCTGGCCGACGAGGGCGGCGATGTTGAAGACCAGCCACGGCGTCAGCGGCAGCAGCGCGATCGAGGTCAGGCGCTGCATCCACCAGAAGCTGAAGCCGGTGTTGGAGGAGCCAAAGCCGATGGCGCGGCCGAGAAAGGAACGCCGCGTGTCGATCTTCAGGTCGGAAGCCTCGGACATCGTTTCTCTCCGCTCTCAGACCAGGGCGACCAGCCAGGTGAGGATCACCAGCAGCCCGGTGCCGGCAAGGATCCACAGGCGCGATTGGTTGACGCGAGGCAGGTCGTACATCCGGCCGGTATCCCACACCAGGTGGCGGATGCCGACGCAGTAGTGGTACCACATCGCGCAGGTCCAGCCGAACAGGGCGAGATAGCCGATCCAGGTGCGCAGCCACCACGACATGGTGTCGTAGGCGCCGGCCCCCATCGAGGCGGCCACCAGCCACCACACCAGCACGATCGTGCCCACGGCCATGGCGCAGCCGGTCACGCGATGGCCGACCGACATGACCATGTCGAAATTGATATAGACCGACAAATGCCCGGAAAGGGGACGCTCGACCAGGCGGCCGTCGCTGGTACGCCCCACTCGCTGGGCGTCGCGGATGTCTTTCATCGGACCATGATCTCCCTCAGGGACCCAGCCGGACGCCGAACTCCCTTCCTTTCCCTACCCCGGAGCCCCCCCACGGTCAACGAACGTAACGGCCCTCCCCCGCCAGCATTGCGCACGACGCAGGGGAGAACCCGGCACCCCCGTCATTTCCGGGGCGTGGCACGGTTTGAATCTTTCCGGAAAAAAGACCTTCTTTTTCCTGCGGGAAGGAAAGAAGCAGAAAGGACTTTGCCCCCGGCTCCACGTCCGCCCCGGACGCGAAGCCCTGACCGGATGGAAACCTTCTTGGTTCTTCTTTCCCGAAAGAACACCTCGCCTTGCCGGCCATGAAAAAGGGCGCGGGCGGCATCGACATGCCCCCCGCGCCCCGAAGCAAACAACCGCGTGAGCGGCCCGGCCTCAGCCCTTCGGCGCGATCAGCTTGCGCGCCACCAGCTCCTCGGCGATCTGCACCGCGTTCAGCGCGGCGCCCTTGCGCAGGTTGTCGGCGCAGCACCAGAACGCCAGCCCGTGCTCGACGGTGGGGTCGATACGGATGCGGCTGACATAGGTCGCGTCCTCCCCCTGGGTTTCGAGCGGGGTGATGTAGCCGCCGTCCTCGCGGCGGTCGTACACCACCACCCCGGGAGCGGCGCGCAGGGCCGCGCGGGCCCCCTCGACGGTGATCGGCTTGGCGAACTCCACCGAAACCGCCTCGCCATGGCTGATGAACACCGGCACGCGCACGCAGGTCGCCAGCACCTTGATGTCGGGGTCGAGAATCTTCTTGGTCTCGACCACCATCTTCCATTCCTCCTTGGTCGAGCCGTCGTCCATGAAGCGGTCGATGTGGGGAATGACGTTGAAGGCGATCTGCTTGGTGAACTGCTCGGGCTTGATGGGGTCGCTGACGTAGGTGGCCTTGGTCTGCAGCTCGAGCTCGTCCATGGCCTCCTTGCCCGCGCCGGAAACCGACTGGTAGGTCGAGACCACCACACGCTGGATCCGGTACTTGTCGTGCAGCGGCTTCAGCGCGACCAGCATCTGGATGGTCGAGCAGTTAGGGTTGGCGATGATGCCGCGGGGGATCGATTTCAGCGCCTCGGGATTCACCTCGGGCACCACCAGCGGCACGTCGGGCTCCATGCGGAACTGCGAGGTGTTGTCGATGACGATGCAGCCCGCCTTGGCGGCCTTGGGCGCGTAGACCGCCGAGACCGAGGCGCCGGGGCTGAACAGGCCGATATCCCACCCCGAGAAGTCGAAGGTCTCGAGGTTCTGCACGGTAAGAATCCGGTCGTCCCCGAAGGAAACCTGCTGGCCCGCAGTTCGGCCCGAGGCGACGGCGGCTATGTCTTTAATGGGGAATTTCCGCTGGGCGACGGTTTTCAGCATCTCGCGCCCGACTGCCCCGGTGGCGCCGACGACCGCGACTCTGTAAGCCATCACACGAATTCTCCAGTTGTAGCCGCCCGGCCCCCATGGCCGGCGGGAAGCCCCGAGCGTTACCCGGATTCCCCCTTCCCGCAAGCGAAATGGCCGCTTTCTGGGCTGCGCGCAGCGAATGTCCCCCCTGCCCCAGGCAGGAACCCACCCCGGATGTTTTATTAATTCGCAACGATATATCGAAGCCCTGTGATATTTTGGAGGGCAGCTCTCCAACCGTGCCACCCCCAGGTCCGTCGCGCCCATGACCCCCGACACGCCTACCCTGTTCCTGGTTGGAACCGCCCTCTGCGCCGCGATGACGGCCCTGCTGGCCATCGTCTCGGTACGGCCGGGGTCCGTGGCGCTGCGGCTGTGGGCCGCCTCGAATCTGGCGATCGGCCTCGCCTTCGCCCTGCTCGCCACGCGCTTCATCCTGCCCATCCGCGCCGCCGGACTGGCGGGCGACGTACTGACCGTCCTCGGCGCCGCGCTGAGCGCTTCGGGGGTGGAGGCCTTCGCCGGCCGCCCGGCCCGTCTCGTCCGGGCGCTGGCCTGGTCGGCGCTGGCCCTGGTCGCCCTGGTGCTGTCGCTCGTCGTCCGCGACAGCTTCGGCGTGCGCCTGTTGATCATCGCGCTGGGCGTCGCCGTCCCCGCGGTGCAGGCGGCCTTGGCCCTGCTGCGCCTGCCCGGCCGCCGCTCGCGCGCGACCCGGTGCCTGTGCAGCGTGACCGTGCTGGCCTTCTCGGCGGTTTATCTCGCGCGCGCCCTGGCCCTCACCTTGGGGCTGCTGACCCTCGCGTCCGCCCTGGATGGCATGAACGGAGGGCTCACCCGCCTCCTGGGCATCGTCACCCTCGTCGTCTGGAACACCGGCCTGCTCTTCCTGGTGCTCGATCGCGAAGCCTCCCTGGACCCGCTCACCGGCCTGCTCAACCGCCGCACGATGCTCTCCTGCGGCAAGCAGATGGCCCGCCGGCATGCCGCCGCGCGCCTCCCGCTGTCGGTGCTGATGATCGACCTCGACCACTTCAAGGAGGTCAACGACCGCTTCGGCCACCCCACGGGCGACGCGGTCCTGCGCCGCTTCGCCGCCCTGGCGCAGCAGGCCGTGCGCGCGGAGGATCTGGTGGGACGTCTCGGCGGCGACGAATTCTGCATCGTCCTGTCGAATACCAACGCCGCGCAGGCGCTTCTCATCGCCGAGCGTCTGCGCGGACGGTGCGAGGCGACCCTCAGCCAGGGCCTGCGCCCGCCCCTGCCCGTCACCATCTCCATCGGAGTCGCCCCCCTCGCCCCCGCCCACGCAAGCTTCGCGGGGCTGGCCGAGGAA
>CALNAL010000290.1 GCA_937874445.1 uncultured Acetobacteraceae bacterium
ATTTGGAATCGGGCGGCTTTCTGGCGATGGCGACGTACTCCCGAGCTATCGGCCAGGCGGTCCGCGCGGCGCGGATGGCGCTGGCCGAGGCGGCCATTTCCGGCGCCGGCAGAAACACCCAGGCCGGCGGCGCCGTGTCGGCCAGGGTTGGGGCGAGGCGGGCCGGCAGCTGGGCGCCGCGCAGGTGGCGTGCGGCCTGGCCCGCCAGGGCAGCGTGATTGTAGGTGGGCCGGGGCACAACCGCAAACGTCACGCTGGCCACCAGCTCCCGCCAGCGTCGCCAGCGCGGCAACTGGGCCAGGTTGTCGGCTCCCATCAGCCAGACGAAGCGCACCCGCGGAAAGCGCCGGTGCAGCAGGCGCAGCGTGTCCACCGTGTAGCGGGTGCCCAGCGCCGCCTCCAGCGCGGTGGCGACGATGCGCCGCCCGTCGGCGATGCGCTGCGCCGAGGCCAGGCGCTCGGCCAGCGGCGCCATGCCGGCGGCGGGCTTGAGCGGATTGCCCGGCGAGACCAGCAGCCACACCGCATCCAGCCGCAGCCGTCGCAGCGCCACCTCGGCGACATGGCGATGCCCTGCGTGCGCCGGGTTGAAGGAGCCGCCGAGCAGGCCGATGCGCGCGCAACGGCGGTCGCCCCGGGGAGGCGGCTGCCCGGGGGGCTGTCGAGACGGCTGCGTGCTCAGGGCCGGACCTGCCCGGTGCCGAACACCTGGTAGCGGAAGGTGGTGAGCTGCTCCGGCCCGATCGGCCCGCGCGCATGCACCCGCCCCGTGGCGATGCCGATCTCGGCGCCGAAGCCGAACTCGCCGCCGTCGCAGAACTGGGTGGAGGCGTTCCACATGCCGACGGCGCTGGAGAGCCCGTCGAGGAATTGCTGCGCCGCAGCCGCGTCCTCGGTGATGATCGCCTCGGTATGCTCGCTGCCATGGGCGCGGATATGGGCGAGGGCTGCCGCCACGCCGTCCACCACCGCGACCGAGAGCCGCGCGTCGAGCCATTCGGTGTCGAAATCCCCCGGTTCGGCGGCGGGCAGGTCGGCGACAATGGCGCGGGCGCGGGCATCGGCGCGGAAGTCGCAGCCCAGGGCGCGCAGGTCGGCCACCAGCAGCGGCAGCAGGGTGGGGGCGATGGCGGAGTCGATCAGCAGGGTCTCGGTGGCGCCACAGATGCCGGTGCGGCGCATCTTGGCGTTGGCGAGGATGTGCCGCGCCATGGCCGGGTCGGCGGCGGCGTGGATGTAGGTGTGGCAGAGCCCCTCGGCATGGGCCAGCACCGGCACGCGCGCCTCGGACATCACCCGGCGCACCAGGCCCTTGCCGCCGCGCGGCACGAGGAGGTCGATCTTGCCCGCGGCGCCGAGCAGGGCGCCGACGTAGGCGCGGTCGGTGGCGGGAGGGATCTGCACCGCCGCCTCGGGCAGGCCGGCGGCGCGCAGCCCCGCGCCCAGCGCCGCGTTGATGGCGCGCGCGGACAGGAAGCTCTCCGAGCCGCCGCGCAGCAGCACCGCGCTGCCCGCCTTGAGGCAGATGCCGGCGGCGTCGGCGCCGACGGTGGGGCGGCTCTCGTAGATCATGCCGATCACTCCCAGCGGCTGGGCGACGCGGCGGATGCGCAGGCCGTTGGGGCGGGTCCACTCGGCGAGCACGCGGCCCAGCGGGTCGGGCAGGGCGGCGATCTCCTCCAGGCCGCGGGCCATGGCCTCGACGCGCTTCTCGTCGAGGGCGAGGCGGTCGCGGAAGGCGGCGGTACCGCCGGCGGCGTCGAAGCCGGCGAGGTCGCGGGCATTGGCGGCGAGGATCTCGGCGCGGGCGGCGCGCAGGGCGGCGGCGGCGGCGCGCAGGGCGGCGTCACGCGTGGCGGCCGGAGCCGCGGCGAGGGCGGCGGCGGCGGCGCGCGCGGCGGCGGCGGCCTGGTCGAGCCAGAGGGATGCGGCGTCGGGCGTGGTGTTCATGGCAGCGTCTCCGCACGCACTCTGCCGCGCCCGGTGCCGGCACACCAGCATCGTCGCCGGGGATCGCCCCTGCGTCCGGCGATGGCCGGCCTCCAGCCGCGCCGGGGCCGCGTCCGCCCGGGGCTGGACACCCGAATCCGAAGGGTGCGATGACGTCCGCCCGGACGATCCCCCCGGACGGTCCCCCGGGCTGCGGCGGAGAGTGGCATGAAGCGCGTTCTGGGCACGGTTGTTCTGGCCATTCTCGCCTTCGCCGGGTGGCGACATGCGCAGCCGGCGGGATTCCCCCTGTATCAGGGAATTGCCGTGGCCGTGGCCGCGGCGGTGCTCTTCTATCTGAAAACGAAAGCGGCGAACGACGCGCTGCTGGTATTTTTCGTGGTCTACGGGTTTGTCTTCACGATCCCGACGACGGTCGATCGTTCCTATTCGGTCCGCATGATCGAATGGATCGCCGCCGCCCCCGAGGGCGTGGCGCGCGATCAGGTCGGGGCCATGTTCCGCGACTATTTCGAGAAGGGCGACGGCGCCGAGAGACGAATCGTGGAGCAGCAGCGCACCGGCAGCATCACGGTGCATGATGGCCGGGTCCGGATCACGGGAATCGGCCGGTTCCTCGCCTGGAGCTTCCGTCTGACGGCCGACCTCTTCGCCCTGAAGCGCACATGACGAGCCTGCGTCCCGATGACGTCCGGGATGACGTGGGATGGAGCGTGCTCTACCTGGCCCTGCCGGTTGCCGTCTGGAGCGGCGGCTTCCTGCGGCCGGTCCTGGCGGTCCTGACGATTCTGCTCATCGGCGCGGGCG
>CALNAL010000291.1 GCA_937874445.1 uncultured Acetobacteraceae bacterium
AGCCGGATGCCACCTTCGAGGTGATCACCGCCATCCCCACCGCGCTCCCCCCGGCCGACCAGGATGCCTTCGTCCGCCAGGGCACTGCCGACGCGCGCCAGGTGGCCGACGATCTCGCCACCGCCGGCGTAGACCCCTCGCGCATCCATCTCGGCCTGCGCGGCGACCCGGGACGACCGGTGCGCGAAGTGCGGGTCTACGTGCACTGACCGTTTCCTTGCGTCCCACGCTCCCGCTCCTCGTTTCCCCGCGCGATTCGGAGATCTGGGCGATCCCGCCCAGCGCCATCGCGCTCCAGTTCATGGCGTCATGACCGAACATCCCCTGATCCGCCTTGCCCCTGGCCGGGCGCGCCGTCTCAAGGCCGGCCACCCCTGGGCCTACTCCAACGAGCTGGCCATGGCCCCCGAGCTGCGGGCCCTGCCGCCCGGTGCGCCGGTGCGCCTGGAAGGCGACGACGGCTGGCGGGCCGGCACCTTCGCCTTCAACCCCCACTCCCTGATCGCCGCCCGCCTGCTGGACCGCGACCCCGCCGCCGCCATCGATGCCGCCTGGGTCGCCCGTCGGCTGGAGGCGGCCATCGCCCTGCGGGCCCGGCTGGGCATGGGGGACTACTGCCGCCTGGTGCATGCCGAGGCCGACGGCCTGCCGGGGCTGATCGTGGACCGCTACGGCGATGTCGCCGTGCTCCAGGCCAACACCGCCTGGGCCGAGCGCGTCACGCCGGAGATCGTCGCGGCGCTGTGCGCGGCGCTGCCGGTGACGGCCGTGGTGGCGCGCAACGACGCCGCGGTGCGCGTCCACGAGGGGCTGGCGCAGGAGGTGAAGCTGCTGCGCGGAGAGGCCCGCACGGCGGTGGTCGAGGAGGGCGGCGTGCGCTTCGCCGTCGATCCGCTGGGCGGACAGAAGACCGGCTGGTTCTTCGACCAGCGCCCCAACCGCGACCGCGTGGCGGCCCTGGCCTCCGGCGCGCGGGTGCTGGACGTGTTCTGCCACGTCGGCGCCTTCGGCCTGCGCTGTGCCCGCGCCGGCGCCGCCGGGGTGGTGCTGGTGGACGCCTCCGCCCCCGCCCTCGAGCACGCCGAGGCCAGCGCGCGCGACAACGGCCTCGCCGTGGCCACCCGCCGCGGCGACGCCTTCGACGTGCTGGCCGCCGCCGCCCAGGCCGGCGAGCGCTACGACATCGTGATCTGCGATCCGCCCGCCTTCGCCAAGTCGAAGAAGGACCAGGCGGCGGGGCTGCGCGCCTACGAGCGCATGGCCCGCCTGGCGGCCCCGCTGGTGGCCCCGGGCGGCCTGTTCTTCGCCGCCTCGTGCAGCCATCACGCGCCGCTGGCGGAGTTCGCCGCCGCCATCGCCTCGGGGCTGCACCGGGCACGGCGAAGCGGACGCATCCTCGGCACCTACGGCGCCGGGCCGGACCACCCGGTCCACCCGCAGCTGCCCGAGAGCGCCTATCTCAAGGCGCAGTTCTTCCAGCTCGACTGAGCCGCCTCTTTCCGGATGCTGAAACCTTGTCCTTCCCGCTGACCCGCCGCCTGTTCACCCGGACCGCTGCCGGGGCCGCCATCGGGGCCGCTGCCGGGGTTGCCGGCGGGGTCGCGGCCGGCCTGGCGCCCCATCCCGGCCGCGCTGCCGAAC
>CALNAL010000292.1 GCA_937874445.1 uncultured Acetobacteraceae bacterium
CTGCGCATGTCTCGTGGGCTCGGGAGATGTGTATAAGAGACAGCCCCCGTCCCCGCCGACGCACGACATCCAGACGGACAAAAGTCCTTTTGCTTCTTTTCCTTCAGAAAAAGAAGACCTTACCTTCCTTAAGTATCAGCCCGTGGCGTCGAGCGCGGCGCGATCCTCGGCGGTGAGGACGAGGGCGGCGGCGCGGGCGAAGCTGGCGACCTGCTCGGGCGTGGTGGCCGAGGCGATCGGCGCGGTGACGCCGGGGCGTGCCATCAGCCAGGCCAGTGCCACCTCGGCCTGGGTTGCGCCGTGGCGGGCGGCGACCGCGTCGAGGGCGGCGAGAACCGCCTGGCCGCGCGGGTTGAGGTACTTCTTGCCGATGCCCTCGCCGCGCTTGGACTTTCCGAGGTCGGCGGGGGTGCGGTACTTGCCCGAGAGGAAGCCCGAGGCCAGGCTGTAGTAGGTCACCACCCCCAGCCCGGAGGCGACGCACAGATCGGCGAGCGGGCCCTCGAACTTGCCGCGGTCGTAGAGGTTGTACTCGGGTTGCAGCACCTGGTAGGCGGGCAGGTCGTGCGCCTTGGCGACGCTGAGCGCCTCGCCGAGCTGGGCGGCATCGAGATTGGAGGCGCCGATCGCACGGATCTTGCCGGCGCGCAGCAGCTTCTCGTAGGCGCCGAGGGTTTCGGCGTAGGGCGTGGCCGGGTCGGGCCAGTGCGAGAAATAGAGGTCGATGCGCTCGATGCCGAGGCGGGCGAGGGAGTTGTCCACCTCCTCGAGAATCCAGCGCTCCGACAGGCCCTTCTGGCCGGGCTGTTTGAGGTCGGAGCCGACCTTGGTGAAGAGCACCACCTTCTCGCGCATACCCGGGCGGGCCTTCAGCCAGGCGCCGATGATGGTCTCGGATTCGCCGCCCTTGTTGCCGGGCACCCAGGTCGAATAGGAATCCGCGGTGTCGATGGCGTTGAAGCCGGCCGCGACGAAGGCGTCGAGCACGGCGAAGCTCTGCTTCTGGTCGAGGGTCCAGCCGAAGACGTTGCCGCCGAAGACGATCGGGGCGATGGAAAGGCCGGTCTGGCCGAGCGGGCGGAGGTTCATGTCGTGGTCTCCTTTGGGAGGACACGATAGCGCCCCGGCGGCGGCAACGGAAAGGGGCCGCCCGCGGCGATGCGGACGGCCCCCTCTACGAGACGAGACAGCCGAAGGGGATCAGTCGGCGTGGCCCGCCTCGTGCACCCCCGCCTCGTGGACGGTGGAGCGGTGCACCGCGCGGCCCTGCACCGCGACGATCGAGAGAACCGTCAGGGCGCAGCAGACCATCAGGAAGGCCGCCACCAGCTTCGGCGAGCCGCCCGCCGCGGCCACCAGCGTGGCGGCGATGAAGGGCGTGGGGCCGCCGATCGCCAGCCCGTTCAGCTCGCGGGCCAGCGCGATGCCCGAGAAGCGCGTGCGCGTCTCGAACAGATTGGCGAGGAAGGCCCCCTGCGCGCCGGCCAGGCCGGAGAAGCCGATGCCGTAGGCGATGGACATCGCCAGCACCGCCACGACCAGGCTGCCCGTGCTGAGCAGGCCGAACAGCGGGAAGGCGTAGAGCATCATGAACACCGCGCCGAAGATGTAGACCTTGCTGTAGCCGATGCGGTCGGAGATCGCGCCGGCGACCGGGGTCAGCACCACGCCGACGGCGGAGGAGAACATCACCACGAAGAGCGCCGCGGCGCGCGTCATGCCGGCGTTGGCCGTCATGTAGCTGAGGCTGAAGGCGGCCAGGATGTAGGCGTTGGCGTTGTGGCCGGTGACGGAAAGGAAGCCCCAGAACACCTCGCGCGGGCTGTTGCGCAGCAGCTCGCCGAGCGGGATCTTCTGCTGCTTCTTTTCCTTGGCGGCACGTTCCATGGCAGCAATGTATTCGGGAGTCTCGTCGAGCCGCTCGCGGATGTAGAGGGCGACGAAGAACAGCACCGCCGAAAGAAGGAAGGGCACGCGCCAGGTCCAGCTCATCAGCATGTCCTCGGGCACGGCGGTGGCGGCGAGGAAGGAAAGGCTCGCGAGCGTCACGCCGATGAGCGAGGCCGACTGCAACATGCCGGTGAGCATGCCCTTGTGGCGCTCGGGCACGTATTCGGCAACCAGCGTGACCGCGCCGGCATATTCCGCGCCCGCACCGAAGCCCTGGCCGAGGCGCAGCAGCACCAGCAGAATCGGGGCGGCGATGCCCACCTGCGCGTAGGTGGGCAGCAGGCCCATGCCCGCGGTGGAGAAGCCCATCAGCACGATGGTGAAGATCAGCGCCGGCTTGCGGCCGAACTTGTCGCCGAAGTGCGAGATGATGACCCCGCCGAGCGGACGGATGAAGAAGCCCACGGCAAAAGTGGCGAAGGCCGCGAGGGTGCCGCCCACCGCCGACATGTTGGGGAAGAACAGCTTGTTGATGATGAGCCCCGCGGCGGCGCCGTAGAGGGCGTAGTCGAACCACTCGATGACGGTGCCGATCATCGCCGCGATGACGGCGCGCCGGATGCCGACCCGCTGCGCCTGCTGCGCCGCGGCGGCGCGGGGCGGGGTTTGAACCGTGCTCATGGACGAATCTCCTGCCTGCATGTGTTCCGATATCGGAATAATAAATTCCCCTGTGGAATCGGGGAGGAAAACGCGCGCACGCCTCAGCGGTAGCGCTCGCGATGGACGAGGAAGCGCTCGATCGCCGAACGGTCCCAGGCGATGCCGAGGCCGGGCGCCTCGGAGGGAATCGCCTGGCCCGCCTCGATGCGCAGAGGCTCGGTGGTGATGAGGTCGAGCTGGGGGATGAACTCGAGCCAGCGGCTGTTGGGCACCGCGCAGCACAGCGGCAGATGCAGCTCCATCAGGAAGTGCGGGCAGACCGGCACGTTGAACGCCTCGGCCAGATGCGCGACCTTCAGCCACGGCGTGATGCCGCCGACGCGGCCGGCATCGACCTGCACGATCGAGCAGGCGCCGGACTGCAGGTAGTCCTTGAACTGCGAGATACTGTAAAGGGATTCGCCGACCGCGATCGGCGTGGTGGTGGCGGCGGCGAGGCGGCGATGGGCGGCCACGTCGTCGGCGTGGATCGGCTCCTCGAACCACGCGATGTCGAGCGCCTCGAAGGCGTGGGCGCGGCGGATCGCCTCGTCGAGACGGAAGCCCTGGTTGGCATCCACCATGATGTCCCAGGCCGGGCCGACCTTCTCGCGCACCGCGGCGAGGCGGGCGACGTCCTCGGCGAGATGGGGGCGGCCGACCTTGATCTTGGTGCCGCCGAAGCCCTGCGCGCGGGCGGCCGCCGCCTCCTCGACCAGCGCCTCGGGGGAGAGGTGCAGCCAGCCGCCCTCGGTGGAGTAGAGCGCGATCGCCGGCTTGGCGCCGCCGGCCAGGCGATAGAGGGGCAGGCCGGCGCGGCGGGCGCGCAGGTCCCACAGGGCGGTGTCGATGGCGGCGAGCGCGATGGAGGTCAGCGGCCCGACGGTGGTGGCGTGCACGCGGAAGAACAGGTCGCGCCAGATCCGCTCGATCTCCTCGGCCTCGCGGCCGATCAGCAGCGGGGCGAGATGCGCATCGAGCAGGTGGCAGACGGCGCCGCCGCCGGTGCCGATGGTGTAGCTGTAGCCCACGCCTTCCGCGCCGTCGGCGTCGGTGAGGCGGACCATCGGGGTCTCCTGTTTCTCGAAGCTCTGCACGGCGTCGCTGCGTCGTGTCTTGGGCTGGAGGTCCACCTGGAGGACCTCGACCGCCGTGATCTTTGCCACGCTCCCGCTCCCGAAAGACCGTGCCGGAGCGATGCCGGCGGCACGGGGGTTCCCTGTCTGACGCGGGGGGTCTAGCATGACCGCCACGGGGTTACTAGTATCCAAGTATCCTTTTTACGGGTGCCGCGGGCGGCCCGATTTCCGGCCCGGAATGCAGAGTTAGGAAAGCCAATGCGTATCGAATCCGTCTCCGTCGAATCCTGCCGCCTGCCCCCCTCCTCCCCCTGGGAGGACGCCACCAACAAGGTGGACGGACTCGAGTGGTTCTTCGTCGAGCTGCGCACCGACAACGGCCTCGTCGGCACCGGCATCAGCTACACCGTCGATGTCGGCGGCACCGCCATCCAGGCGCTGATCGAGGACTACCTCGCCCCCCTCGTCATCGGGCGCAATCCGCTGGAATACGAGGCGCTCTGGCAGACCCTGCAGCGCCAGTCGCGCCGCCTCGGACTGGGGGCGAACTCGATGGCCGTCGCCGCCATCGACGTCGCGGTGTGGGACCTCATCGGCAAGCAGTACAAGCAGCCCCTGTGGCGCCTGCTCGGCGGCGCGCGCGCGCGCATCCCCGCCTACATCAGCGAGATCAAGCTCACCGCCGAGGACACCCTCGACGACCTGCTGCACCGCGTGGACGACTACATCGCCCAGGGCTACCACGCGATGAAGATGAAGATCGGCCGTGACGATCTCGACGAGGACATCGAGCGCATCCGCTGCGTCAAGGAGAAGCTCGGCCGCGGCGGCAAGCTGATGGTCGATCTCAACCAGAAATGGACCGCCGCCGAGGCCCGCTCCAAGGCCGCCCGGCTCGACAACCTCGGCCTGACCTGGATCGAGGAGCCGATGCTGTGGAACGACATCGCCTCCCACCGCGCCCTGCGCCAGGCCGTGCGCACGCCCATCGCGCTGGGCGAGAGCCTCTATTCCAAGAGCCAGTTCCTGCAATATCTCCAGTCCGAAGCTGTGGACATCGTGCAGGCCGACATCGCCTTCGTCGGCGGCATCACCGAATGGGTCAAGGTGGCGCATCTCGCCGAGACCTTCGGCAAGCCGGTGGCGCCGCACTTCCTGATGGAGCTTTCCCTGCAGCTGCTGTGCGGCGTTTCCAACGGGCTGATGCTGGAGAACGTGATCGGCGGCAGTCTCACCGAGCTGGGCCTGCTCGCCGAGCCCATCCGCGTCGAGGGCGCCATGGGCGTGCCTTCCGAGCGGCCGGGCCACGGCATCGTGCTGGACATGGCCGCGATCCGGGCCCACAAGCTCACCCCGGCCGTCGTCCGTTCTTCCTTCAAGGGCGGCAGCAAGTAGCTCGAGCCCGGATAGGGGGGTGGATGAAGGCCGAAGAAGTCGTCGCGCAGCGCGTCACGCTGGATGGCGTGGTCTACAACGAACTGCTCGAACGCATCGTCTCCCTCACCTGCCCCCCCGGCTCGATGCTCTACGAGAACGTCGTCGCCGCCGAGTTCGGGGTCAGCCGCACGCCGGTGCGGCGCGCCTTCTTCCAGCTCGCCCGCGACGGGCTGCTGACGGTGCTGCCGCAGCGGGGCGCGCGGGTCTCGCTGCTCTCCTCCGACAAGCTGCGCGAGGCGCAGAGCGTGCGCGAGATTCTCGAAATCGCCGCCTTCGGCGAGGTGGCGCGCCAGTGGGACGGCGCCGCCCCGCGCTTCGCCCGGGCCACCCGCGAGATCCTCGCCTGCATCGCCGCCCAGAAGGAGGCGGTGGCGCGGCACGACTACCTCGCCTTCACCGGGCTCGACGTGCAGTACCACAGCCTCGTGCTGCAACTGCACGGCAACGCGACCCTGCTCCAGGTGGTCAACGACATGCGCACCCACCTCAAGCGGCTGCGCTTCCTCGAACTCGAGGTGGCGCACCACGAGGTAGAAGCCATCGGCCACCACGAGGAAATCCTGCGCCTGCTCCAGGCCGGCGACGTGGCCGGCACCCGGGCCGCGCTGCGCCGGCATCTGCGCATGCTCGCCCCCCTGCGCGAGCGGCTGTTCACCCGCCACGAGGGCTACTTCGCCTGAACGGCCCGGGGGGGAAGAAAGGAAGGCTTCTTTTTCCTGGAGGAAAAGAAGCAAAAAGGACTTTGTTCGTTTGGCTCCGCGCAGAAGGCGGCGCGGTGCCAAATGAGAAAAGCCACGCGGGAAATTGGGAATTGAGGGCTTCGCCTCTGTGCTGCGGCGGCGAGGCCCTGCGTCGTCTTCCCTCTCCGCCGTTGTTGTTTTCCTCCGCCTTCGCCGACGCACGACATCCAAACGAACAAAAGTCCTTTTGCTTCTTTTCCTTCAGGAAAAGAAGACCTTGCTTGCTTCCTGGACACAAAAAAAGGACCGGGAGGAATGGCTCCCCCCGGCCCTTGCGGCTTCCTGGCGGGGCAGGAAGGGTCAGCGCACCAGGCAGGGGCGCTTGTTGTCGTAGGTCCAGCCGGGGATGATCTGGCGCATGGCCAGCGCGTCGTCACGGGCGCCCAGGCCGTGCTGCTTGTAGAGCTCGTTGGCCTTCTCCAGCGCGTCCATGTCCACCTCGATGCCCAGGCCGGGCTTGTCGGTGAGGGTGATGGCGCCGCCCACGATCTGCATCGGCTCGCGGGTCAGGGCCTGGCCCTCCTGCCAGATCCAGTGGGTATCGAGCGCGGTGATCTCGCCGGGGGCGGCGGCGCCGACGTGGGCGATCATGGCGAGCGAGATGTCGAAGTGGTTGTTGGAGTGCGAGCCCCAGGTGAGGCCCCACTCGTGGCACATCTGCGCCACCCGCACCGCGCCGGCCATGGTCCAGAAATGGCAGTCGGCGAGCGGGATGGAGACCGACTGGAGCACCACCGAGTGGCTCATCTGCCGCCAGTCCGTGGCGATCATGTTGGTGGCGGTGGGCAGGCCGGTGGCGCGGCGGAACTCGGCCATGATCTCGCGTCCGGAATAGCCGGCCTCGGCGCCGCAGGGGTCCTCGGCATAGGCCAGCACGTCGCCGCGGCCCTTGCAGAGGGCGATCGCCTCCTTCAGCGACCAGGCGCCGTTGGGGTCGAGGTTGACGCGCGCGTCGGGGAAGCGGTGGGCGAGCGCGGTGATGGCCTCCATCTCGGCCTCGCCGGCGAGCACGCCGCCCTTGAGCTTGAAGTCCTTGAAGCCGTAGCGATCGACGGTGGCCTCGGCCTGGCGGACGACGGTCTCCGGGGTCAGCGCGACCTCGTTGCGAACACGGTACCATTCCACCCTGGCGGCGGATTCGTCGCGGTAGGGCAGGCCGGTCTTGGCGCTCTCGCCGACATAGAAGAGGTAGCCGAGGAAGGGCACGCGGGTGCGTTGCTGGCCGTCGCCGAGCAGGGCGGCCACCGGCAGGCCGGCGAACTGGCCGAACAGGTCGAGCATGGCCGCCTCGATGGCGGTCTTGGCGTGGATGGTGGTGCGCAGGTCGAAGGTCTGCAGGCCGCGCCCGGTGGAATCGCGGTCGGCGAAGGTGTTGTGCACGTGCGTCAGGACGTTGCGGTAGTTGGCGATGGACTGGCCGACCACCAGGGGGATGGCATCCTCCAGGGTCTGGCGGATCTTCTCCCCGCCGGGGACCTCGCCGGCACCGGTGTGGCCGGCGCTGTCGGTGAGCAGCACGACGTTGCGGGTGAAGAAGGGCGCGTGGGCGCCGGAGAGGTTCATCAGCATGGAGTCGAGGCCGGCCACCGGCACGACGCGCATGGATTTGACGATGGGGGTTTCGTTCATGGACGGGCTTCCTCGATGATGGGCCCTGCGCCGGGGGCCGGGGCCGGAGGGGGCGCGCGAGAGGCGCGTGGGGAAATAGGTACCGTGACCATCGCCTCTCCACGCCTTGCACCCGTGAGTGTGCCCCGTGTCGCCACGAAGTGAAATCCAATCCGTGCATCGGTCGATGCAATCGCGGCATGGTCGCCGGCGCGCCAGAGGAAGTGCCAGAGGGAGTGTGCCGGGAGGGGAGCGCCGGGAGGGGAGCGCCGGGGCCCCTTCCCCCCGGCCGTCTGGCCTCGCAGCGGCCATCTTCGTACCATCGTATGCAAATGGCACGGCCCGGACTCCCCCTCCGCCGCGGCCTTCAGGGAACAGGCCGCCATCCGTAGCGCACGGCGAGATAGACCAGGCCGCAGAGGATCAGGCCGAACAGCGTCTGCGCGCTCAACCTGCCGAAGGCGGCGCACTGTGCGGTGAGCCACTCCTTCAGGCCTTCCTTGACGGCCTCTTTCAGCACGTCGGGGGGAACATCTGGCATGCACGTTCTCCGCCGTTCCCACTGGAACGGCCAGCACGGTTCGGGGGACATCAGGTGTTGGCGGGATAGGCCGGCCTGGCCGGCAGCGCGGTCGATGTGGGGTCGGTGCCCTCGATGATCGCCCGGAGCGCGCGGCGATAGGTCGCCCAGGCCACCACATCGGCGGCGGTCCAGGAGGTCTTGCCCACCGCCACCGCATCGGCGACGCGCAGCATGGTCACATCGGTTTCGGCGATGGCGGCCCTGGCCTTCTGCGCCGGCGTCTCCGGGGAGACCGCGGGCGCGGTGAACGTCCACGTCCCGCCGGCCTCGGCCGCGGGCCAGCCGACCTCGGGCCGCGGCGTGACGGACGAGACGTCCACCCACACGAAATCGGGGTGGACCTCGAATTTCCCGGCGGCGATCTCAACGACCCTGCCGCCGGCAACCAGTGCATAGATGCCCATGCTCACCATTCCACGATGACCACGCCCTGCGCGCCGGCCGCGCCGCTGAGCGTGATGCTGCTGCCGTAGGGGGCGCCGGCCCCGCTGCCGTAGCCATGGCCGGCGAGCCCCGCGGCCAGCCCGGACCGTCCGCCCCCGCCCAGCGGCGTGCGGCCCCCGAGCCCGGGGCCGCCCTGGATGTTGCTGGAGGAGGTCACGCCGTTGATGTAGAGGCCGTCCGTTCCGTCGCCGCCCTGGACGTTGATCTGCCCTCCG
>CALNAL010000293.1 GCA_937874445.1 uncultured Acetobacteraceae bacterium
GACAGGTCCGTGACCGCCCCGACCTGTCCGGCCACGCTCTGCACGGGCGCCACCGCCGCCGCCTGCGTGGGCGTGGTGTAGCCCGCGGCCACCCAGAGCTGAGTGGCGGCCGCGGCGCCGTTGATAGTAGGGCTGCCGATCAGGGCCGGCGAGGCAAGCGGGGCCAGCAGCGCTTCGGCGGCGCGGGCGGTGCTCGTTTCGGTTGCCAACGCATCTCCGGAGGCGGCAGTCCCCACGGTCGTGCCATAGAGGACGCTCAGAGACCCGTCAGAGGCCACAGCCAGACCGGTCGAGACGCGGACCGCGCCCGCGGAGGAAGACGTTGCCAGCGGAAGCCTGGCGGCCGGCACAGTGCCTGTCGCGAGGTCGGAGGCACTCCCCGAGGTTGCGACCGCGGCAAGGTCGCTGGCCGCGGTCTGGAGCACCCATGCGCCACCGATCATCTGATAGGTGCGACCGGTATCGGCACGGAAATAGAGGCTACTGGCAGGAACGCCGGTGGTGAGCGTCGGCGCGCCGGTGCCGAACATCTGCCGCACCGCTGTGCCGGCCGCCACAGTCCCAAGGCGAACCTCGCTGAACTGCGCTGGGTCGAAATCAGCAGCCCAGACCGGGACAGCGGCGAGGACGGCGAGGAGGAGACTCAGGAAGCGGACCAATGGATGACTCCATTTTCGCCGTCGCGCCACAGCCCGGGGGCGGGCACCGTCGGCATTTGCGAGAGCAGATTCTCCAGATCGGAGAATGACAATGGGGCTGCCACCGTGATGGCGGAGGCAGCCCCGGACCAGTGCAGCACCCCGCCATTTCCGTCTTGATTGTCCACCCAAATCCCCCCAGATGGTCTCTGCGGTGCAAAAGCCAACATCGCAGAGAGTGACTGCAATGTGGTAAAATTGGAGAGATTGCAGGCGCCGTGCACATTGACGCCCACCCAGACGTCTGCCTCAATCGATCGGCCGCCGGTCGTGGCGATCTGGAACCGCACATCGTAAATTGTGCCCGGGGTTCCGCCACCGAGCCACAGCGTCAGCACATTGGCTGGCGATGGCGGCTTGGTGATTTCGAAATCACCCGAGATCCCAGTGGTGATAAATTGCGCGGAGCAAGCCTCGACCGAATCGCCCCCATCAGCGAGCCACGGACGCAGATCGAGTGAATAATCCAGCACATCAGCGGGAACCTTCATCGGCCATGCCAACGGCTGAGGCGCCGGAGCTCGCCCCGATAATGCATAGACGACTGTGCGACTGGCGGCCGGCTTGAAGGTCATCCTGCGTCTCGCTGAAACTCAATACGGTCAGAAAACAAGATGAATCATGGAAAACTCTACTGGCGACTAGCGGAACCCTAACGCTATCGCATGCGCATCCAGCATCGGCAGTTTACTGTACCTATGATTCCCAGGGGAGGTTCGTCGTCACCGCCGATGGCGCAGAGATGATAGGCACGTAGATCGTGGTGCCCTGCAGCAGCACCGAGACAATCGGTACCGTGGGATTTGCCTCGATGATGCCTTTTATCTTAGTCGCATCGCCATAGTACTTCCACGCGATCTGGTCCCACCGATCGGCGGGTCCGGTGACATGCTTGACGAAGGTCGAGGAGCTGGACGACGTGCGACTCGCACTGGAACTCGACGAGGAAGAGACTAGCCCATAGGAGGCGGCGAATTCGTCCGGAGTTGGGGGCATCAGTACCCAACCGCAATCCAGAAGGCGCTAGCGCTCCCGTAGCTCCATCCACCAGACCCATTCCAATGGAGGGTCCAGTGCCAAAATCCTGTCCTGTCATTTGGAGAAGACCCGTGAAGCGTCGGCAGAGATGCCCCCCACGTGCTCGAGTTTGCGGCGCTTTCGGACACGACAACAGCCAGAACGGCAGTAGGGAATGCCAGCGGGAAGTAGCAGACTTCATATCCCGAGGAAGTATGGTTTCCCCATTGAATGATGAACCCACCCAGCCAGGACGGAAGTTTTACGAATCCGGGGGTTGCTAGGTTGATCGCAAATCCTGCCGCCGCCGCGACATAGCTCATGCAGGTGTAGAGCCAGTTCGTATTCGGAATTTTTCCACTATTGTCACTAGCGGAGGGGGTCGGTGCTGTCGGTGCCCCGGTGAAAGCCGGAGAATTCAGGGGAGCCAGCAACGCTTCGGCGCCCTTGGCCCGCGCCGCCTCGGCGTTGATCGCATTGTTGAGGAATGCTGTGCGATTGGCCAGCTTCTGCGCTCCGGCGTTGAGCGAACCGAGGCCGCCGAAGCCGGCCCCGCTCCCCTGTCCTTGCGCAACATCCGTGGTCTGGACCGCGTTGACCTCGTTTGCGGTCCAGGTCGAGGCCGGAGAATCGGTCAGCGTGCCGCTCATGCATCAAACCCCGAAGGTGAGGTTCCACGTCCCGGTATAGTTTGCCGAGCCGCCGAAGGTGAAAGATGGAACGGACGCGTGTGCCAGCATCGGGGTCGGAACTGAATTCCCCGCGATCCATTGCCAGACCACCGTGCCGTCAAAGGTCAGATTGCCGATGGAGGAAGCGTTCCAGCTCGGAGCCGCACTGCCGGTAGTGGGCGAATATCCGGACAGAGCGACGCAGGTCCACGTCGCGGCATCGTCCGTGGTGGTGGAATTCACCGCGGTGGCCCAGCTCGGATGAGACGCCCCGCTCGTGCCCGCGGTGGTGCATTTCTGGATGTTGCCGTTGCTGTCGGTGATCAGAACGCCGGCGGCATAGGTCGTCGAGGCCGACCATGCCGCCGGCGCGACCGAACGAAAGCTGCCCGCCGTCGCTGTGATCACCGCCCCCACGGCTTTCGCCGTCGAGGCCGACCAGCCCCCGAAGCTGGTGCCGACTGCACTCGGCAGTTTGACCAGGGCTGAATTGGCGTAGAGCCCGATCTCGGCGATGGTGATGCCGTAGCCGGCATAGTCGGCGGTGGTGACGCCGATCGGCAGACTGACCGTTCCTGCCTGGGGATACGAAGGCGACCCATTCAGGCCGCGATAGTATTTCGGCGTCGCGCCAAGATCGGTGTCGGATTTCGCCGGCGCCGCGGTGCCCGATCCAATCCCGAACGCCACGGCGCCCCAGTTCGCCGTGGGACCGCCGCCGACCAGCTCCGCGTAGGCGCTCGTGCCCGCGGTGACGGTGAGGTTCGGACGATCGACAACCAGGAGCCCCCTCCGCCACAGCCGCACATGGCCTTTGACCGTGACTGGACGTTTGATGAGCATGCGGGATGCCTCGTCGCTGGAGAGCTCTTGGTCCACCGCTAGGCCGGCCTCTGCCCCCGGTCCATCCCGCCTTACCTATGGCATCGCAGTGCCGTTGATGACCTTGCCGGAATCCACCACCGAGGACTGCGCCAGGCCGTTCGCGATCCAGCCCGCGCAGAAATAGCGCCCGTTCGCATAGACGATAGGGGCTAGCGTGTCCGAGACGCTCCAGGCCGGGACCGTGATCTGGTCGGAAACCTTGACGGGGAACTCGACGATGTTGTTGCCGACACTGATCTGAAGCGCGTCGGAAACCTCGATCTGCTCGGAGATGGTCGGCTCGATGAATTGCAGGGCATCGAGAACGCAGCGCTGCGGCTTCATGAACGCGATGGCGCTCAGCAACTGGGATTGCTGCGCGGCGCTGACCGGAATCGATGCCCCGGAGACCGACTGCTTGGGGACGTTCACCCGGAACACCGCCCAGCCCTCCGAGGATGGCCAGGACGATCCGCCCCAGGCCCCCTGCCCTTCCTGGATGGCCGGCGCCACGAAGCCGAGCGCCTCGACGATCTGCGCGATCGAGTAGGGCGTGCCGCGCAGCCGGTGCAGCGGCACCGCCTCCTGGATCAGGGTGCGCTGGGAGCTGGTGCCCGCCAGAGCGTTCCACCACGGCGCGAGGATATCGAACTGCCAGGCCAGGAACGGCAGCGCCGATTCCGCCACCTCGTCGATCAGGTAGACCAGCATCGGCGACAGATCGATGCCGCCCAGGCGCTCGATCAAGGGGACGTGCGCCTGGGTCCGCGCATCGTTGATCGATGAAGGGGGGATGATGCTGGCCATCAGACGGGCGTCGCTTTCGTGCCGATCTGGAAGTTCAGGTTGATGGCGGTGCAGTTCGCCCACTGGTTACTCGCGAGGGCCACGCTGCCGTCGGACTGGTTGCCGAGATCCACCCCGTTGACGCTCGCGGAGATCACCACCGAGGACACCTCGTACACGCCCGAGACTTGGAGCGCCCCGATCCACTGCGACGGGATCAGATCGGTCCCGACGGCGTTGGCGAGGGTGATGGCGAGCGCCTCGGCCGCGTCCTGCGCCGCGGTTTCGCTGGTCGATGCCGCCGCGTCGGAATAGAGCGTCACGGTCGCTGCGATCGTGTAATCGACCTCGGTCACGGCGCTGGCCAGCACGGTGTCGCATAGCGGCCGCGCGGTGCTGGCCGAGCAGGACGCCAGGACCTTCGCGAGAATGGCGCTGGACGGAATGCCGACGGCGTTCGGCGCGGCGGCAGGCTGCACGGTGATCGGCCCGCACAGGATGTAGAGCTGCACCGTACCCGGCACCGGGGTCGTGACGCCCACGTCGGAGATCGAGGGATCGGCGCCGAACGCGAGATATTGATAGGCCCCCTCTGGCCCGGCCACGCTGAACTGCGAGGGCGCCATCCGGATGCGCTGCCGCAGGTGGCTGTCCGTCTCGGTGGCGGAGCCGCCCGCCGAGGTGGTGGTATTCGTCACCGATGCGATCAGCGAATTGGCGTTGATCAGCGTCGCGATTTGCCCGGCGATGTAGCCATTCCCGCCAGTCCCCTCCGTCGTGCAGGTGCCCTGCGCGGTGCCAGTCGTCGCCCCCGCTGGGATGATCAGATCGGAGGTCAGCGCGAAGATGTGGGCCCCATCCGAGGTGCCGACCTGGGTGCCGGAAGGAACCGTCAGAACGACGGTCAGCGCCTCCGTCAGCGTGAACTGCAGCGTCACGGTCGCCGCCACCGCCGCGAGCCGCGGGACGCCCACCAGCTGCCCGAGATAGTCGATGATTGGATAGACGGCGAAGGCAAGCAGGAGGCCCTTGGCGACTGCCTCGATCTGCGTTCGTGTCAGCGATTCCCGGTAGGCGTAGAGGTTGATCAGCAGCCGCTCGACCTGGGCCGGGTAGAGCATGCGGCCGGACGCGCTCTCGAACTCCGATATCATCGCCGCCAGGATGGCGTTCGGGTCGGTGCCGATACCGTCGTTGATGAAGGTCGGAGCTGGTAGGTTGGTAATCGAAGTGCTCATTTGGTCATTTCCCGCCATTGAGCAGCAGAATCGTCGAACTCTGTGTCGTCGCGCCAAGAACGCGCGCCGCGACACTGTTCGGCGCGCCGAGATCAACCCACCAGGTAATGGTCACCAGGAGCTGTCCAAGATTGTTCAGGACAGGACTCACGCTGATCGAGACGACCTTCACCCGGGGTTCCCACTTCTCGATCGCGACCGTCAGCTCCCCGACAATCGCCGGGGCGGCCACAGAAATCGGTTTGTCGATCAGGTCGAGCAGATCAACACCGAAAGTCGGGCGGAAGGGATCTTCTCCCGGGATCGTGGTGCAGATGATGCGGATGCACTGGTCGATGTCATCAAGCCCCTGCACCACGCTGCCGATTCCCGAACCAGGGGACGTGCTTGACGAGCTGGAATCGAGCATGAGCGACCAGTCGGCACTCGTGATCTGCGAAAGGGTGACGCTCTCGGACATCAGTTTGTCACCGCGGTGGTGTCGGATGCCACGGTTTCAGTCGTCCACTGCTGTGTCGGCCGCGCCCCGGTGGTCGGATGGGTGTGCGCGTTGAAGGCGGCTATCAGCTTGCTGACCAGTGCCAGGGCGTCGCCAGCCGCGGCCCCGTCCAGCGAGAACAGGACCTTCCCGCCGGCGCCTGGCTGGATGCTGACGTTGCCGCCTGCTCCACCCTTGATGAGCACGTTGCCCGAGGCGTCGAGCTTCACCTGGTTTCCGGCCGCCGTCGACATCGTCCCAGTCCCGCCACTGCACAGGCTGACCGTGAGGGTGTGCGAGGCCTCGTCGTAGATGATGCTGGTGCCGTCGCTGTAGTCGGTGCGGTCCTGGTCCGGCGTGGCCCCATCGGGGGGGGCATCTGCCTTCGACCAAACCTCCCCATGGATGTAGCCGTCCTCGTCGTTCTCATCCATGTCGAGAGCGACCTGGGCGCCCACCTTGGGCATGTGCCACCGCTTGGTGCCCTGGGCCCCCTGGGTGCCCACCGGAAGCCACCAGCTGAGCGCGTTGTCGCGGTCCGGGAAACGCACTCGGGCATAGCCGAGCCACTCGCCCGTGCCGATCTGATCCACAAGGCCTCGACGATATGCCATTTCAGCTCTCGTTGTCGGAAACGACGTCCGACACCACTTTCTGCGTGCCGCCAGTCGGACCGCTCTGCTGCACGTTGGTCTCGAGGGTGAGCGCTGTCCGGTAGCCCTCGCGCGACAGCCGGTGCCGGGCCCGCTGAACCAGATAGTCGTTGAGATCGAAGGTCCCCCATCCGCTGATCTGCACGCGCTGACCGGCCCGGTACTGCATCGTGCCGGGAAGATCGAGCTCAGTCATGCACTTCTTCCTGTTGCAGCGGTGCAGATGCGAGGAAGCCTTGAGCGCGGCATGCTGGCTGCTCTCGCAGCGGCATGTCACCTTGAGGGTGTCTGAGCTCTGGGTGGTCGAATCCGTGGCCGAACCATGCACCAAGGCCTTTGTGCGCGGATCGAAATAGCGCACCTCGGCGCCCGCATAGGTCTTGTTGCCAAGGATCTGATCGATCAAGCGGAAGCGCGTCAGGTTGGTGCGGACGATCATCGCGCTGATGGATGCCGTCTCCAAAGCGAGGCGTGAATAGAAAATCAGCTGGTCATTCCTGACTTGTACTTCATATCCGTGCTCGCTGGCGATGCGGGCGAGGAAGGCGAGATCCTCTTCACGATTCTGCGTGACGCGTTGCAGCGTGACATCTGGTGACACCGCGTCAGAGACGGAAGTCAAGCTGTGCCGGGCCGCGATCTGCCCTGCCAGTTGCTTGAGCGTGACTCCCTCGTAGGCCACGGTGTTGCGGGTCCTCAGAGGCTTTCCAATCGGCGCTTGGATGGCGCGGATGATGAAGATGTCGGGGGGGCCTTCAAGGGCGCGCTCGTCGAACTGGAAGGTTCCACAGGGGACCAGAGGCGCGCCGGCGTAGCCGATGGAGAGAGCGATGCTCGCCCCCTGCAGCTTGCTGGTCTCGATGTTCTGCCAGACCCGCAGGCTGTCGTCGATGCGGATCTCGATGCAGTTCGCCTTGCCGCCGACCTCCTCAGTATAGGTGACCTCGGTGACGCTGTCCTCGAGGTGGCTTGTTACGTCGGTGTCATTGTAGACGATCTGCCAGGCCGGCTCGGGAATGATGAGTTGAGACATGATCAGGCCGACCTCAGGATGGTGGAAATGGCAACCACCTCATAATTGAGGTCCGGCGTCGGCTGCCCCAGAGAAGAGCCGAAGAAATAGATTGCCGTGACACCGCTTCCGCTGGAGCCTTCAATGCCGATCATGGTGGTTGCTACCTGGTCTGGAGCTCCGGCCGGCATCTCGCCAGACCATTCGAGCAGCTGCACCTCGGCACTGAGCGCGATCGGATCACCCTGGTCGGACATCCATTCGTCGGTTTTCCGGATCCCGATGATGACGAAGTTGCCGATGAGATCGCCGGAGCCCATCACGAACGGGACGGCCTGATGCTGGTCCGCGAGATCCTTCAGCGCTGCCAAGTCAGCCCTGGGATTCGCGAACATCTGATGAAGGAAAAGGCTGAAGCGGACACGCCTCAGCTCGTCTCCGACCCACTGCAGCGTCGGCCTTGCCTCGACCAGATTGATCTCCGCAAAGTGCCAGCCGTCCTCCGTCTCCATTGCAGTGGGAGAGGCGATCACAGAGAAAGAGATGGGCCCGAGGGCGGCGAAGCTCATGACGGGGCTCCCTCGAAGCCCAGGCGGGCATTCTGGCGCGTCTGCTCGGCGAGCCGATCAGACACTGCCTGCGCCGTCGCGTTCGGGTCCGCGCTGCCCTGGACGTTGATGGTAACCGTGTTGTGGCTGTCCACGTTGTTGTTTACGGCGGCTGCCGGCGCCCCGCCAGTACCGGCGGGCGCAGATGTCGCCAAGGTCGGGGCGGCTGGTGCCGTCGGCCCGGAGCCGCTGGCACCTTCCTTCGAGCCCGAGGAAATGCCAAGCGCAGAAGCAACTTTCCCGCCAACGCTGCGGGCCAGGTCCACGGTGCCTTTGATGGCGTCGATCACTGGTTGGATCTTGCCAAGAGCCGACTGGAACACGGCCACTACGCCGTCCCAGAGCTGCTGGAAGAACGCCTTGACGGGCTGCCACGCCGCCTGCACTTCGGCGACAACGCTTTTCAGCCAGTCCGTCACCTGCTGCATCGAAGGCAGCGCCGCGGTGAAACTGGCTTTGACGTCGTCCCACAGTGGGCCGAAGTAGGCTTTGATCTCGTCCCAGTTGGCGACGATGGCCGCAGGAATACCGATGAAGGGGGCGAGTGCCGCGAGCAGCACCTGGGCCCATGTCGTGTTCTCGAACCAAGCCCAGACCTCGCCGAGTTTCTGCTTCACCCAATCCCAGGCGGCTGGAATCTCCCGGGCAACCTCCGCCACTCTCCGGGCTGTGGAGATGACGCCCTGGCCGAAGGAGGTATTGCTGAACCAAGCCCAGACTTCGGTGAGCTTCTCCTTCACCCAGTCCCAGTTCTCATAGATCACGATTGCCGCTGCTGCGGCGGCCGCCGCGAGGAGCATCATCGGCCCCATGGCAACCAGACTGACGCCCTGGAACAGGCGAAGTCCCATCATCACGACACGCACGGCGCCCTGAACCGCAACCAGCGCCGCGACGATGCCGAGGAAGTTGCTGATGAGCTCGGTGATGATGGGATGCGCCTCAGCGAATTCCTTCACCACGTTGACGAACTCGGTGACCTGCTTGACGGCATATGTCAGGGGGGCGAGGAGCGGAGTCCCGAACGCATCGCCGAGATTGGACACCGCATTGTGCAGGTCGCCGAGTTGCTGGGAGAGCGTGCCCTGATTCTTCTCGGCCTCCTTGGCGGCCTCGCCCTCAGCGTGGTGGAGCTTCTGCGTTCCATCAGCAACGCCGTCGAGGTTCTGCATCAGCAGCGCGAGCAGACGCCCCGAGCTGCCCAGCCCATTCTCGAACGCCTGTACGGCCTTTGGCCCTTGCGCCTGCAATCTGCGCAGGGTGGCGATGAGGTTCACCTGGCCGTCCGAAAACCGGACGAGCGGGACATTGGCTTTCTGGAAGGCGTTCTGCCCATCCTTCCCGACCTTCAGCAGATCCTCTGCCATGGTCGCAAAGCTGGTCCCCGCATTGCGGACGGCGCCCGATTTGGTCAGGACGGCGATGGAGGCAAGGGTCTGGTCGACGCTGAGGCCTAACTGCTTCGCTGCGCCGGCCGCCTGACCGAGCGAGCGGGCCATGCCGGCTCCTGCATCGGGCGACATCGATTTGGTCAGGACGGCGATCTTGTCCGCCACCTGCTGCATGCGCTCGGCCACCGGAAGCGTGGCGTCTCCGATCGTCTGCATCGCCGGGCCGAGCAGCTTGGCCGCCTCATTCGCGCTGACCCCGAAGATGTTGGAGATCTGCGCCGTCGCCTTCATCGACTCCTGCGCTGCCTCCAGCGATCCGGTGTAGCGGGAGAGCGTGGTCTGCGCGGCGGTGATGTCCTCCGCGCTGCGGTTGTAGGAGGTGGAAAGCGCCTCAGCCTGCTCCTTGGCCTCGGCCAGGGCTTCTTTCGTCGCATCGGTCGCCTGAGCCAGCCGCACCTGCGCATCCTGCATCTCCATCGCAGGCTCGATGATGTGCTCGAGCGCCTCGAAGCCGGCAAAGACCTCGGCGGCGGCTGCACCGATCTCGGCGAAGCTGTGCTGGGTGTCTTCCAGGCTGTGCTGGACGTGCTCCAGCGGTTCGGAGATGCGGTCCTGCAGCTCGATGAGAAGCTGGATGAGAGCGGATTTTTCGTCGGCCACTACCGCCCCCTGTTGCGCCTCTCCAGCTCACGCTGCTCGTTCTCGATCTGCTGGCCCATGGCGCGGTACCACCAGGACAGCTCCGGCAAATCCATGGCCCCCAGGTCGGAGACCTGGAAGCCGTACCGCACCATGCCGGCTAGCGCTGCCCCCGAAGGGACCGCGCCTTCGGAAAATTTACCTTCGCGACCTTGTTGACGATCTCCAGCATGTCGCCCACCGGAAATTCGCCGACATCAACTCCGGTCTCCCCTTGGCCGCTCTGATGCAGGATGTTGATGGCGCCGAGGATGTTCCCCTCGTTCAGCCGGGCCCGGAAAGCCAAGTCGGTCGGCTCGGGGAATATCTCGACGCAGTGCTTTGCCAGATCGATCATCAGGTCGAGGCCGATCTTGGCCATGTCGATCTCGCCGATGGTGCCGTACTGCTGCTGCACCGCGATGAAGGCGCGGCCCGACATGCGCCCGATCGTCGCCACGCGCTCGTCGGACAGCTCGGCGATCTCGACCATCGGAACCGGCTTGCGCGGTCCCACGGCGGCAGTCGGCGGCGTGGGCGCGGCCCCCGGCGGGGGCACGACACCGTCGGCCGTGGCGGTGGTATGCCGGATGGCGTCCCGGGGGGCCGGCTGTGCGGGGCGCATGCCAAGCACCTTCGCCACGCTGGGGCCGAGATCGACGTTGATGCCGCCTTCCAAGGTCCTGCTTCCCGGCTGCGCCCGGGTGGCGGAAATCGGCTGCACGGGAGCATTCATGGCTTAGCCCCCCTGGTTGGTGCGGAATGCGGAGAGCTGATCCACTCCGCCGACGATGAACTGGTTGGAGGCGGCGTCGATCATGAAGATCTCGACCCCGCCGATGTAGAGTTCGGAATGCCAGACATCCATCGTCGAGGTGTACTCGACGTTCTCCTGCGCCTTGAACCCGACCTTGCCAGCATCGGAGATGATGCCGGTCAGGTTGTAGATGACCGGGGTCTCGGAGACCTCGCCGGCGGAGGAAAGCGTCTGGAGGTTTCCCATGGCCGAGAGCGACGTCATGGAGCTGCTGTCGCAGAGGGACCTGATGGTGCTGGCATCATAGGACTGCCACTTCTGCGTCGCCTCGAGCGCCTCCCACCCGGTGGGGATCTTGATGGCCATCGCCATGCCGAGCCCCTTGTAATCCTTCGTGATCCGGCGCGGATGCGGGATCTCGATCTCGGCCGCCCTGCCCAGGAGATCGACGCCGTTGAGGAAGACGTTGCAGCTCCAGAGCGTGTTGATGATCAGGCTACTCATGAGCTCTCCCCGTTAACCGCTGGTGGTCGATGTGCTGCTGCTGGTGGTGGTCGGGCCGATGGAGGACAGCAGATTGATATCGACCGTCGTCTTGAAGGTGATGCGCTCGGCCGGAGGCGGCGGCATGCAGTCGATCTCGAAGACGATCTGCCCGGCCGCGAGCTGCGTCGCGGGGTTGTCGTCCGAGGAGTAGGTCAACGTGCTGCCCGACAGGAGGGCTCCGCGCCCCACCAGAGAGCGGATCAGGCCGCGGCCGGTCGTCAGGATGTTGTTGATCAGGCCGTTGCTGATGGGCTGGTCGGTATACTGCAGCGCGGTGAGCTGGATCGATTCCTCGAGGACGTCGAGGACGCGCCGGATGGGAATGAAGTTGTCCGGGACCGTCGAGGAGGGATACTCCGCGCTCCGGTTCCCCCACACGCGCAGCCCGGTGCCGAACATGTTGAAGACGGTGAGGATGCCGGCGGCGTTGAGGTTCTGGTTGTCGGCGGTGCCGTCGAAGGCGGACATGTACATCGTCACGTCCGGCCCGGCGATCGGCGAGATGATGTCGGTGTTCGAGGCCGAGTACCAGTAGCCCTTGGAGATATCCACCGCTGCCTGGCGCGCCGCCACGAACTGCGAATAGGCATGCCCCGACGCAGTGTCGCTCAGCTTGCCCTGCACCGGAGAGCCGAGGCTGTTGATGGTCACAGCAGTCGGATCGACCACGCCATCGACAGAATAGGTCTGCGTCGGGAAGCAGAGCACATCGCGATTCGAGGACGTGTTGAACACCGCGCCCGAGACGCTCCGGTTGGCGATGGCCTGGGCAACCGTCGTGCCGGGCGCCGAATCCTTGTAGGCCATAGCCCGGATGGAATTCGCCAGCGTCGTCATCGCCGAGGCGACGGTCAGCTCCTTCGAGTAGCCGGGGGCCTCCAACAGCTTCGGCCAGTAGCCGAAGAGGTTGAAGCTCAGGAGGAAGGCCTGCATTCCGGTATAGGTGCTGCCGGAGATGGCGCCGACGATGTCGCTGTTCGTCACCTTCGAGGGATCGCAGTAGCTGAACGAGGAGAGCAGCTGCTGCCCGGTGACGATCGCTCCGCCGCTCACCGCGCTGAGCGCACCGTTGACATAATCGACCGTATAGTCGGTGTTCTCCACGTAGGTCGTGGTGCCCAGCGCATTCTTGATCACCACAGTGCTGGGAGGGCCGCCCCACGTCACCGCGAAAGTCGCACCGGTGCCGGTACCGGTGGTCGATGCCTGTGCGACGGGGCTGCTCGGGGTCGTGGTGTAGGAGCCGGCGGTGGTGATCGACGCGCTCAGCACGCCCCAGGCGGCCGAGGTGAAGGTGGCGCCCGTCCCCGATCCGGTGGATGAGGCCTGCGTGAGGCTGGCGGCCTTGACCGTGTAGGCGCCGCCTGCGGCGATGGCAACGCTGGCCACCCCCATCACGAGCGAAAGCGCGGCACCTGTCAGGCCCGCGCCGGTGACCGGCTCATCGGTCAGAACCGCCGGGTTGACGCTGTAGCCGCCCGCCGCGGTAATCGAATTGACCGCCGTGATGGCGCCCCCGGCGACGGTCACAGAAGCCCGGAACTTGGTGCCGGTACCGGTGGTTCCAGTCACGGTCTGCGTGCCGTTGGTGCCGCCGCTGCCGCCCGCGGCGATGGTGGCGGAGGAGACCTGCGTGGTGACCACGGAAAGCTGGGCTGGCGTGGTGGCGGTGCCGCCGGAGGCGGTAATCTTGTCGCCCGGGGCGTAGGAGTGCGCGCTCGCGCCGCCCGGGGCGTTGACCACCACGGAGGTGAGCGTGACGGTGCCGACGGTCAGGACAGCCGGCGTGGCAGCGGAGCCACCGGCCAGCGTGATGGTATCGCCCCCGTTGTAGCTAGTTGCCGGAGACCCGCCGCCCGCGGAGGCGACCGAGACTGCCGTGGCAGTGGCGTCCGGCGTGCCCGGCAGCCCCGGGCCGATGATGCCCATGTGGCCGAGCGACACCACCTGCGGGGCGCTGGCCGGCATCGTCACCACCTGCCCCGACACCGCGGTGTTGTGCACCAGCGGGTTGAAGACGTTGACGACGATGGCCTGCCCCTGGCCCTCCTTGCTCATGATGTCGAGCGCGGTGGGGATCGTGTAGCCCTTCACGCGGGGGCCGAACACGGAAGCGTCGCGCGACCCGTTGACCTGCGTGGGCGTGTTCGGCTGCGGCACCGTCAACGATGTGCTCTCCAGCCACTCCGGCGCAGTGCCGACCAGCCCGATGACGGCGGAACGCACGATGGTGGCGGAACTGCCGCCGCTGTCGGTTTCGAGTGTCTCGATGCCGTGCAGATAGGATGCCGCCATGGATGCCCCCTAGTTGTGCGGGACGAGCGGCGCTCTGCCGCCGCCGGATACTGCCTCCACCACATCGGCGGAGGCATACGTCGCGTTTACTATTGTGCCGTTCGCGATCGCGCCGCCGGCGAGGGCGGCCACGGTCCCGAGCAGGCCATTCACGGAATAGTCGGTGCCGAGCACATAGACGCGGCCGTTGCTGGCGTCGGTCAGCGCCACCGAACTGATGTTCTGGACCGGGAAGGCAATGCTTCCTCCGGCGAATGTGAGCTGCACGGGCGCCTGTGGCTGCGGCGTTTGCCCAGCCGCCTCCACGAGAAGGACGCTCGCCAGTTTCGTGAGGGCGTAGGTGGCCTCCTGCTTGGGCCTGCGGGTCGGCACCTTGAGCCGCATGTCGTAGAGCCAAACACCACCTTCGGCGTCCTGCCCATCAAAGGTTTCCTCGGTGAAGTAGGCGTGCCGGCAGCCGGGTACTGAAAAGCCCGTCAGCGCCGCCTCGATGGCCTCGATCAGCGCGTAGACGCTGCCGGTGCCGGTGATGGCCCAGGCCGAGAGCTTCGCCTCGACATGGACCGAGAACTCGATGGTGCGGTCCTGCACCATGGAATCGGTGGCGTCGGGTTGGCCGAACTGCGTCTCGCGGTAGCGCACCAGCGCGAAGGCGATGGAGGTGCTCTTCCACCAGGTGTCGAGATCGAAGTTCGGGAAGCTGTAGACCGAGATCGGCAAGGGGGCCGGCGCCGCGGCAAAATAGCCGGTGAGCTGCGCCGCGATGGCGTCCTGAATGGCACCGATGTCGAGCGCCCGGCTGGCGATCCGGCCGCCCCACGCCGTGGGGTCCATGGTGACGGGGATCGTCATCGGCTGTGCGGCAACACGATCTGCAGCGCGAACCGCTGCGCGGCGACGGCGTTGAACTCCGAAGGTGGCGTCACCACCTGCCGGCCACCGAGGCGCACCTTCTGCACAAGCCCCCCCAGCGTGACGCTGGCCGTGCTGTCGGCCAGGTCGTTGATCGCGTCCTCGACGGCATCGGCGAGATCGTTGAATGCCGCGGTCTGCGTCGTGTCGGTCGGCTCCTTCACCGTGGTCATCATGTAGATGTAGAGCGACGGGGTGAGCATGACCCGCGCCGGCAGGAAGGCGCTGGGACGGTCATACCCCTCCCCGGCTTCCACCAGTGCGAAGGCCGGAAACGTGCCGATCAAAGGTGGCGCCGCGAGGTTCAGCGGTCGCCGAAGCGCCTGCGCAAAGCCCGGGGGTGCCGGCGCCAGCAAGGCTTTCTGGAGCGCCGAGAACAGGGCCGCGTAGATGGCCTCTCGCCCGAGGGCCATCACATCACCCCCGCCATGGCACGCTTCACGGCGGCCCCGATCTCGGCCTCGATCTTCGGCTGCATGGTCTTGAATGCGTCGCGCACGAAGTGGTGCGCTGGAATCGTCACCTGGCGCACGAGCTTGAAGAGCGGGACGAAGTCGTTCTTCCCCTTCCCGCCGCTCCACTTGGCCCCGAAGATGATGCCGTTCTCGATGAAGGTGCGGTCGTAGCCGTTGGCGGTGGCATCGCGCGGGGCGAAGCGCACCACCCCCGCGGCCGTCTTGGCGGCATCGAGCGGAATGGCAAGGAACTGGCCGTGCGTCGGCACAACGGTGCCGCCCTCTTCCTGGATGCGGGCATAGGGCAGCCCCTGCCCCACCAGCACCTTGCCTGAGACCTTGGCGCCACTGTCCGTCACGCCGCCGCTCTGCGCGCTGCCCTTCAATGCTCCCGTGCGTACGGCCAGGCCGGACTCGCCGTACTGATGCTTGACCTCGCGGGCGACGTCATAGGTCAGCTTGAGGACGGTCTTCCGCCCCTCGGCGCGCACGGCCGGGGTAAGAGCGCGCAGCTTCCCGATGAATTGCCGGTCGCCGGTCACGGTACAGGAGACCATTCCGGCCATGGTCACTCCAGACCCGGAGCCGGCGGCGTGGAATCGCTCTCGTTGCCCGCTGGCGCGACAGGCAACTGGTTGTCGTCCATGCCGATGTTGAACTGGGGCGGAACCCGATCGGCGTCGAGTTCCTGCTGCTGCTTGTCAGCCACCGAGATGCCGCCGGCATAGGGCATCGCGCCTCCCCGGGAGATGGCGAACCCCTCGAAGGTGGCGGCGCGGGCGGCATAGGCTCGTGCCCGGTTCGAATAGTTTTGCTTGAACTCGCCCTGCACCGAGTCGGCGAGGCGCGACGTGTTGGCCGCGATGGCGCGGCAAGCCTCCGCCGCGGCCCCCCAGATTGATCCGCGTTGCGAGAGGAAGAAGCTGATCTCCTCATCCTGCAGCTGAGGGTCGCTCGCAAACGTGTCACCGATCGTCAGGCGCACCTGCATCGTCGGGTTGCCGGCGAGCTGCGAGGGATCGTACGTCCAGGTCATCTCCGGGCGCCTACGAGTTCGCGCCGGTGCCGACGCTCTGCAAGGTCGCCGTGGTCGCGGAGGTGAACATGACGATGAAGTCGCGCCACGTATTCTGCGCGATCGTCATGGTGCCGTTCAGCGTCCACCCGGTGTTTGTCGTCACGGTCCAGACAAAGGCACCGCTGGACTCGTTGATGATGCGCAGCTTGTAGCTGAGGCCGGCCTGGGGCGCATGCAGCGCGGCAGCGAGGGCCGCCACAGTCGGCAGGGTGGCCGCTGCGCCGGCGGCGAGCGCGCCCGTCAGCGCCAGCACCACCTCGGCATCCGCGCCGGTGATGTTGGCGGCGCTCAGGGTGACGGCGGCAGTGGCCGCGTTGGTGTTGTAGGCAGCGGTGGTCTGCGCGGACGTCTCGGCGGACACGGCCGTCCAGATCGGCGCAGCCTGCGTGCCGGTGTTCTGATAGAGAGCCAGGCCGGTGGTGTCCTGCAGCAGATCGCCCGGGAGAGCGATGCCGGCCAACGTTCCGCCCGCGCCGCCGGTGGGCGCCCCGGCATTGTTCCACACACCGGAGAGACGGACGCCGGAATTGTCGAAGAGCCCCTTCGTGGAGGAACCGAAATCGGAGAAAAGGGAGGCGGCCTTGATGCGCCCCTTGAACCGCTGAACGAAACCTGTCGCCATTCTCGTAGCCCCTCGCTTGGTTTTGATTCTGCGCCCGGCTACTGGCCGGGGGTTCAGTTGGCCGGCGAGGCCGTGTCCGGATCGTCGGCGCCCTGCTCGGCCAGCGCGACCGCCTGCTCCTTCGAGAGAGGCTCGCTGTTCAGGCGCTCGCCGCGGATCACGTCGTAGAGGCCGGCACCACGATGGATGACGTGCATCTCCGCACCGGCAGCGGGATGAGGCGCCACCGGTGCGGAGGGCACCGGCGGGAACACCTCGATCTGCCGGTTGTCGATCAAGGCGCGCCGGTTGTTCGGCGGCATGGCCTGGACCTCGGAGGCCGTCAGCATGTCGCCGCGCTGCAGGCGGCGGCCGCCCATGTTGAACGGCCGCTGCACGACGGCGCCCCCGATGTCGGCGTTGCCGATCACTGAACGATCCCCGAGAAATGGTAACCGAGGTCGAGGCTGATCGCCTTCATGTCGAAGGCCATCTCGCCCTCGGTGCGCACCGTCTCCAGGCCCAGCCAGGGCATCGGGATCTGCGCCACCCGCACGCCCATGGTGTTCAGTCCGGTGAAGCCGGACCACGCGAAGGTGTAACCGGCGGAAGGCAGCATCAGGCCAGGCTCGGGAGCGGCATGGCAGAGCAGCGCATCCTTCCCGGAGATGAAGCTGTAGGAGCCAGCGGCCCCCTCGGCGGCGGCATTGTAGACCGCCTTGCTGACCAGCACGCGTTCCACGTCGAAGGCCGCGGCGAGCAAGTCGGGCGTGATCTTCACTGCGTCGGCGCGCGTGGTGTACTTGATGCGGTCGATCACCAGCGGATGCTTGCGCAGCGCCTGGTAGACCGGCCAACCCAGCAGCAGGGTGTTCGCCTCGTAGCCGGTGTTCTGCAGGACGGTGGTCTGGCCGTTGGCGATGTCGGTGAACGGGTCGCCGTTGGCATCGTCGTTCCAGTAGGCGGCCTGCCCAGCCCCCACGGATCCGGACGCGGCTCCGGTAATGTCCGTGCCCCACAGGCCGTTGGCCAGGTACTTCTGGGCCCACACCCGCTCGCGGCGGATCATCAGCTTCTGCATCGTGAACTTGGAAACGGCGATATCCATGTTCACGGCGGGGTCGGCATTGCGCCGCGTCTGCGCGCCCAGATCCTTGTGGTAGGCCCACACCAGCGCGTTGTAGCTGTTGGTGCCGGAATTGGCGCTCAGGTTGAAGCCGCCGCCGGCCGACTCGGTCGCATCGGCGCGCTGCTGCGCCTCGTCGCGGAAGAAGTCATCCTTCGAGAAGGAGAAGTACACGTCGCTCTGGAACTGCACCGGGACGACGGGGAACACCTTGTCGGCGACGTAATAGCTTTCGTCCTGCAGGTATGCGACCGCGATCTGCGTGAGGGCGGCCTGTACGTGGACTTGCTGGACTGTGGGCTGGGGCATGGGGGGGCTCCATCTAAGGGAAAGCGGCGTCTCTTGGCGCTGCGGTCGCCTTGCCCAAGGGCGGTGTGGGCTATGTCAGGCGCTAGGCTGTGGTGTTGGCGCCGGTGACGAAGACGGTGATGAGCTGCCCGGCTGCGGTGGCAGCCTCGAGCGCAATGGCGAAACGATGGTTGGTTCCGGTCGCAGTGATGACGCGCCCCTGGGTATCGGCCTGGAGCTGTGCGGCAGCCGACAGGGCAGCGCCAGCCACTGCCTTCGAGATGCCGAGAATGCCGACATCGGCGGCCTGGCCCTGGCCGGGGGTGTTCTGCAGGATGCCGTAGATCGCGGCGGTGCCACCGCTGGTATCGACCGTGACGGTGCGCGGGGCGCTCACGGCCACGGCGAGGAACTGGCCCGACCCGTTCGGGCCAGGCAGCGCGGTGGACGGGTTCCAGTAATTCGCCGCAGCCGCGCACTGCGCGCCATCATGGATCAGGGGGGATTCGGTGGCCATTCGCCGTCACTCCATCGTGGGCCGGGCGCTTACGCGCCGGCGGCCTCGTTGCTTGCTCCTCAGGCCGCCGCCGGGCGGTTTTCCAGGCGCTCGCGCTTGGCAAGCTCGACGTTCGCCGGATCCGCGTAGACCTTGGCAAAGGCCTGAGCGTCGGTGAGCTTCGGGTCGGCCTTCCTGAGCTCGGCCGCCTTCGCCACCAGCTGGCCATAGGCGGACGTGTTGCTGCCATCATCGTGGGCAGAGCCAAACTCCTTGAACAGACCAGCCTCTTTCGCCTGGGTGGTCGAGGCCTTGACCAGGTCGAGCAGCTTGTCGATCGCGGCCTTGTCGCCAGCGTACGCCTTCAGCAGCGTCTCGCCGTTCGCCTCGCCGATGCCGATCTCTCCGGCCCGCTTCTGGAACGAGATGAGGGCGTTCGCAGATTCGAGGTCATCCAGCCGCTTGCGCAGCTTGGTGTTCTCGTCGAGAGCCTTCTGCACCTCGGCAGGCAGCTCGGCTTTCTTGACCGGGTGCTTCTCCATGTGCGCGTCGCGCTCGTCGGGCGACATGGCGAGGAACTTGCCCTTCTCGTCGTCGCCCATGTCGTCGCCGCGGTCCTTCATGTAGCCCTTGTGCTTGTCGCTCATCTTGAGGACGACGATCTCGCGCTTCGCCAGATCGAGGGCCTTCTGGGTATCCTCGAGCGCCTTCGCCTGCGCCTTCTGCTCTTCATCGGTCATGGGGTCGGTCCTCTTGGTGATGGCACCCTGGTCGTTGATCGTGTAGCCGGCCGCGGCCAGGGCGGCGCCGCGCATGGCGTTCTCGATGCCCTCGGGCACGACGCCCTGGATGTGGGCCTGGAACTGAGCGATCGATTCCTTGATCGCCGCATCCTTGTCGGTGACGGCCGGGTCGCACTGGATCGAGCAGATGGCAGTCTGGAGCGCACCGACGGCCTCGGCGATCTCTTCCATCATGCCCTGGGCGTACTCGCCGGCCTCGATGTCGGCCTGCGCGCCGTTGAAGTCCTGCTTCACCAAGCCGGTGGACTCGAGCAGCTTGCGAACCCAGCCCTTCGACACTTTCCAGCCCTCCGGCAGTTCGTCGGTCGCGCCGAGAGCGCGGGCCCGCTCGATGATGTGTTTCTTGGCGGCCGGCTTGTTCTTCGCCCGGCCGAAAGCCTGGACGGCATCGTGCAAGTCGGCCTTGTTCTTGATCGGGAAGCCGCCGTCCGGCATGGCCTCGCCGCTCGCCGCCATTTCCTTGCGCTGATCGTCGGAATAGTCGCGCTTGAGGTAGGCGATGACGGATGTGGGGAGGGCCTCGATCCCGGTCAGATCATAGGGGGCGCCGGCGCGCTTCATGAGCATCACGCGGACGCCCAGGCCTGCGCCACGATCGACGCTGCTGACCTCATCGATCCGGAGCTTGCTGAGAATGCGTGGCATCGTCTCAAAGGTCTGCCCTCATTTCGAGCAGACGCTACGAGCGAGCCTCCGATGAGAGGGAGGGAGCGTTTACTATGGCGCTCACGCCGGCACCGAAACGGCAGCACCGCCGATGGAGAACTCTGGCCGCTCGCCACGCTTGTGGGCGGCCCATAACTCCGGGGAATCGACGTGGAAGCCGGTCCACCAGCCGACCATTCCGAGGTCGATGCCGAGCGCCTGCTGCTTCTCCTTGGTGAATACCATCGATTCCACCAGGCGCCCCACGCCCTTCTCGACGTGCATATCGCCCTGCTGGCGGCTGTAGAGCACGACCTCGTCGGCTGCCTCTGCCAACGCGGGCAAGGGGATGAGGTCGCCCTGCTTGGCGAGGACGGCAACACCATCCTTCTCGACCACGCTGGCCCATCCGAAGATCAGCTGCTGCTCGGGGTCGAGCTTGCGGACCTCCATCGGCAGCGTCCAGTCGCGGGCGGGCGCCCGCTTGACGGTGACGGCCGCCGGATCGGGAGCGATGATGCCGCCGATGCGCGTGCGGCGCCGGGCGCGCTCGTTGCCCAGGGCGGTGCGGAAATGGACGGTCCCCGGCCCGGGCTGGCCCTTGCTGATGGCGATCAGAGCGGCGAATGATTGCATGATGATGCCCCCTTCGCCGCGCGAGAGGCTACGGCTGGGGGTATCGTTTCAACACGGTCTTGGCGATGGCAACGACGTCATCGCTATCCGCCACCGCGACGCGCTGCGTGCCGTCCTCCTCGATCCAGGTCAGCACCACCCGGCGCCATTCCAGCGAGATTTTCAGCTTTCCGGCAGGGTAGAGCTTGAGCTCGACATTCATCGGCGGATCTCGAATCCCTCATCGCGGTAGCCCTTAAGGTCGCGCATCCTGGCACGGTCATCGTCGGTAACCAGCGCCTCGGCGGCCTCCTCGGCACGCCTGCGCGCCTTCGGCTCATCACCGAGCAGCGCTGGCGGCGGGGCGTCGCCTTCAAAGATCGTGCCGCCGTAGGCATCCTTCAGCGCGAAGCCTGCGCCACCCATCACGGCATCAAATGGACCGGTCTGCGCACGCAGGAGCGCCCGCGCCTCGGCATCGGGAATCACCGAGGCAGGCACGATGGAGCGTGGCGGCGGTGCCACGTAGAGATCGACCTTCGGCGGTGGAATCGGCGGCTGGCTACGTGCGACGCGCAACCGGTTGTAGGCCTCGCGGAACCGGGGCGAGAGCTTCGCCCAGTTCTCCTCCTCGTACGTCATGGATGCCTCCGTTGATCGACGATCGGCACGGTCGGCGACGACTGGCGCAATGTTGCCGCCAGCGTCGCATCGTTCGGGGCCGCCATCAGCAGCAGGTTGCGGCCGGCCCATTCCGGGCCGAGATCGGAGAGGTCAACCATCATACCCCGATCGCCGCGGAGGCTGTTGAGCTCGGCGTAGGTCAGGCCGATCACCATCCCGACCTTGCCGTGCACCCGACCACCTGATTTCAGCATGCCCCCTCTCCTACGGGTTCCAGGGCAGCTTCGCCGTGCCGGACGGAGCTGCCGCCGGCTTGTCCGGACGGACGCAGGCCGTGATGTGCATCCGCTTCATCTGCGCCATCAGGTTCTCGTTCTGGCTCGGGGCCGGACAAGGCGGTAGCTGCGCCGCCTGGGGAGCCTGGCAGTCCTTTTCCCACGGCATGCACTTCGTTGGCAGCCGCACCACCTCCGCCTGGGCCGATGCCACGAGCATCAACGCCAAGGCGATTCCCACCATCCACTTCATGCTTTCCTCCTGGCCGCGCGCGCCTGGCGCAGCGCCTCTGTACCGGCGGCGATCACTTCCGCCGCTTTGATCTCGTCGAGGATTTCCCGGATCGTCACACCGTCTCGGATCCGGGAAGCGACAGCCGCGACGCTGATGCGCACTGTGGCGCCGGAGATAGCCTCGCGGATCTCGGCGGGCAGCCGGTCGTAGGCATCCATGTCACTCATCTGGCTCATCGGTTTCGTCGCCCTCGCCCGCATCCTCGGTCAAGTAATCTACGCTGCACCGGCAGTTGGGGTGAAGCGGCGGCGCCGACACGCCGCCCTCGAAATCCTCATCGAGCCCGACCGGGCCGCCGTCGGCACAGGCCAGGCAGTCCTCGCAGGCGTCATCGTCCGGCACCCAGACCTTGCGCTTGACCACGCCGGAGGCCTTGGCGCCGATAAGCGCCCCCTGGTTGCGAGCGAACGCCGCCTCGGTGCGCGCCACGACCAGGGCCCGCTGTGGGCTGAAGGCATAGTTGTCGATCAGCTGCCCCTGCAGCTCGGCGGCGGTCCACCCCTGCTCGACCGCGTCGCCGACCATACCGCGCAGCATCTCGCGGGTATTGGCATCGACGGCGTACTGCGGGCGCGGGTTGTCGATCAGGCGGCCATCTACCCACCGCTTGCCCACCAGCTCGGCCCCGCGCTCATTGGCATAGCGGAGGACATCGGCCGAGACGGCGTTCCACAAGGCATCACCCTCGGGGCCAGTCAGCAGGCCGAGCTCGGCGAGCATCTCGCGCGCACCGTCGATTCCCGCCTGGTTGAGCTGCTCGACAATCTGCTCGTGCAGGTCGCTCCAGTCGATGTGCAGGGCGTCGAGGGCCTCGGCGACGGCCGGCGCGATCTCGTGCGGAGTCATGGCCTTGGCCACGATCCCGGCATCGCAGGCCAGCCCAGGCAGATGCGCCTTCCCGCAACGGCAGTTGGACCATGGGGCCATGGGCAAACGGTATGCCATCCCGCTGGCCGGCAGCAGATTGGACGGGCGACGAGTTTACTATGCTAGGGTTTCGTGATGATCTGGCACCCGTTGTTCGGTCAGGGGGCAAACGATGGGCTGGCGCTTCCGCCGTCGGGTACGGGTTCTGCCCGGCATCACGCTGAACCTGGGAAAATCCGGCGCTTCCGTGTCGATGGGGGTCCGCGGCGCTCATGTCACGGTGGGAAAGACGGGCGTTCGCTCGACGGTTGGCCTTCCCGGAACCGGGATCAGCTACACCTCGCTGCAACGCCCCGGCCGCGCCTTTGGCTCTCCTCCGCGGCGCCGCTACTCCCGCCGTGCGTGGATCATCGCCTGGGTGGGGATAGCGCTGATCTTCGCGGTGGTGGCCGCCCTGGACTTCTTGCCCCCACCCCCCGGGACGGCGGTTCCCTCTCCAGCGGTTACGTCCGCGCCAGCAAGGTAGCCTCGACGCGAGGAACGATGGCACTGGCGGCCCGCTGCGCCTCGGCTTCCAGGCGCACGTTCAATAGGTGCTCCAGCGCTCTCTCAGGGCCTTCCGCTTGTCGAAAGGGAAGTGCACTGCGGTGCCGCCCTCCTTCCGCTTCCTCATCAGCCGCCGCGCCACGCCGGCCTTGAGCATCCGCTTGAGCAGGTCGGGGTCAGTGCCGGCCGCCGCCGCGGCATAGGCGGCCTCGTCGGTGATGTCGGGCAACCCGGCCGCGTCGCGGATGAAGTTCTCCAACTCGACGTCGGGGAACATCTGCATGCCCGCCTGGGCGAGATGGAGGACGAAATTGCCGAGGCTGTCGAGGTCGATACGCTGCGCCAGGTCGGGCACGTATTCTGGCATCAGCGCCGGGTCCATGCCGTTGAGGGCCCAGACGCGAGGCAGCAGGAAGCGGTTGAGCACAGAGGCGATCATGTTCAGCCAGCCCTCGATGGCCGACATGAACATGTCCACCTTGCTGATGGCCAGGTTCTGCGTGCCGCGCGCCGCGTGGCCGAGGCTGAGGAAGTCGGCCAGCACCGTCATGGTGATCTCGAGCTTGTAGCGCTCGATCGTATTTCCGGCGTCCACCGAAGTGCGCCCGCCGTTCGGCGTCTCCAGCCGGAAACCGTACATCGGCACGTTGCTGGGCATGCCGGCCGCACCGGGATAGGTGTCGGAGGGCAGCACGATGCCCATCTGCTCATCGACGCGGACGTTGGTGACGATCCGCTTGTAGGCGGCGAGCGTGGCCTGCGCCTTGGCATCGCCGGCGCCGGCCGCCTCCAGCAGGGCGTTCGGGACGGTGATCACCGGCAGGCCGCCGAACCGCTCGATCATGATCGCCTCCTGCTCTTCGAGGCGTTTGATGAACGTGTAGGGGCGGTAGGCGTTGCGCAGGATCGAACGGCCCTCGGGGTTGCCCTTGTGCACGGTGGGGCGGAACAGCAGCAGCTTCTCGATCGGGATGTCGATCAGCACGCCGACCCATGGCTGCTGCGTCAGGCCGAGCGTGGTGCCGTTCTGGTCGAAGAACCACTTGATCACGGTATCCTGCCCACGGATAGGCAGCCGGCGAATGCCGATGCGGCCGTCGTTGAACTTCGATGGCGGCTCCCCGCGGGCGACGTTCTTCCCGTTGCGGCGCTTGTAGACGATCTCGTGGGGCGCAAAGCCGTAGCCGAGCATCGAGAGGGCCTCGGCGATGAACTCCTCCCAGGTCTCAGACATGTCGAAGCGCAGGCTATCGGCGAACTCGGCCGCCTCCTTCGCCTCGGGCCGGTCGGAAGCCTCCTTCGTGCGCCAGACCACTTTGCGCATCTGCTGCTGGATAGCGAAGATGATCGCGCCGACGGTGCTCGAGTTGTCGAGCATCTCGCGATAGGTGCGCGCGCCGTCCAGCCCGACGAGCTGGGGCAGGAACTCCTCGCGCACCCAGCCGGAATATTGGCGCAAGCCGGACGAGCCGACGTCACTCCACGTCATGCCTGAGAGAAGCGCCGGGACCGGCCACGCGCCTGAGCTATCGGCAATCGGCATCTGAGGGAGCTCCTATCACCATTCGTGCCCGGCGCCCGTGAACACGATGGGCGGGGCGAACGTCATCTGCGGCATGCGGGCGAGTGCATTGAAGGCGCGGCTCGTCGCGTCGGAGTCGTCGTCATGCTTGAGGTCGGGGAAGCCCTCGAGCTGCGAGAGATATTCGCCATCGACGCCATCGACGATCGAGACGTTTCCGGCCTCTGCCTGGGCGCTGAATGGTCCGAAGCGGGCCATCTTGGAGCCGCTCTCGGGCGAGCTGTAGGCCGTGAACCCCGCCAGCGAGCCGATGATGTCCTGCGCCTGATCCTTCCCCGCCTGGCCAGGATCCTGCGGGATCCACACCTGCGTGCCCGGCGGGTCGGATCGCGCACAGGAGGCGATCACCTCGCGGACCTTGCGCGGCGTTTCCCTCAGACGGCGGGCATCGCGGATGAAGATGCGCTTGTCCGGGGCCCGACCAAGCAACACGCCGATCGTCCAATCGGGGTCGTTCTGTGGCGTCTTCGGCGTGGCGGCGAGATCCCAGCCACGCACCCAGGAAACATTCGTCGGAACCTCGTCGAGGCGCACCGTCTGGCACCAGACGCGCTTGAACATCAGCCCCGCCGCCGGCTTGATCTTCCAGTTGCCGCCGAGGAGGCGCTCGCGCTCGACGTACGGCAGGCTCAGCAGGTTGGCGCGATATCCTGCATCGGCAGTCGGGTTGTCGGAGAGCTTGGCGGGGATGAACGTCAGCGACTTCGGCAGGATGTCGGCACGGTCCATCGTCTCCGACAGCCGCTCGATCAGCTCCTCGCGGGAATCGCCCCATTCGAGACGATCGTCCGCGCCCCGGACGAACCAGCGGAGTTTTCCGGAGCGCTCCGGGATCGGGTAGCCGGTCTCCGGGTCGATCCACCAGGCGATGAGGTCGGCGAGGAAGCTGTCTGGATCGGGGTTGCAGGTCGCCCGCACGTAAGGTCGGACTCCGCAGCCCGAGCGGTTGCGGCTGAGCATGTACCAGAACTGCTTGGGCGTGAACTCGGTCAGCTCGTCGAAAATCTCCAGCGCGATCTGGCTGCCGTGCCAGTCGAAGACGGTGGTCTCCTGCTCGAGGTGGCTGAACTGCAGGCGCACGCCGCCGGGCCAACGCCATTCGTGCAACGGCGAGATCAGTGGGCGCCCCTCGAGCAGCGGGTAGAGCTGGAACGAGGTGTCCCACGTCGAACCCGCCTTGAGGTGGTTGGTCATGTTGCGGCGGAAGAACACGGCGTTGAAGCCGGGTATGCGGATGTGCCGCGTCGGCTCCAGCAGCAGGCCGTAGGTTTTGCCGCTGCCCGCCGACCCGCCGAAGATGGCGATGTCGGCCGGGCTGGACAGAAAGGCCGTCTGCGGGCCGGGATGCGGGCGGATCTCGCGGACGTCAGCCATCACGACCGTTGCTCGGCAGGTAGATGTGCACCTGGCCGCCGCCCTCCGGGACCGGGGCGGGATTCCCATCCTCGTCGAGGAAGCCTACCCGGTTCGCTTCGTGCCATCCGCCGTGACACTTCAAGTAAAACCGAGAATCCTCTTTGCTGCCAGCCAGTGCACGCTGAATGACGCCGACGCCGATCTTCGCCAGGATGATCTGCTTTCCCTGTTTCAACTCTGGACCGAAGTGCTTGTAGAGCGCCGCCTTGCTGAGGTTCAGCACCTTGGCGATGATGACATCCTTCGTTCCGACCGAGCGCAGTCCGGCCACGATATCGCGCTGCTCGTCGGTGGGCACGAAAGGCTGGTTGCCCGGCGCACCGGCGCCTGGCTTGCGATGATAGGGGCGCTTCGGCTTGGAGGGGACCTGGGCCATGGTGGCCGCAGGCTGCCCCTGCCCTATGCGCCCCGTCGAGGTTGGGTTTGCCATGGATGATCCACCATCATTTCTGGCGCTTGAGGATGCCGAGGGCGAAAAGCGCATCGACTGCGCTGAACCCCTTCGCCCGATAGAAGCGGTACGCAGCCTTCTTTTCTGGGGAGAGCTGGGCACTCAGCTTGCGCAACAGCTTGATTCGGTTCCGACGCGAAGGGTCCTGCCACACGGCGACCATCGCCGCGCTCAGATGCTGACGCGCCTGCTCACTGATGCGGATCCCGCGGGGGCGGCCGGTGCGCTTCATACGGCCTGCTCTTCCCCACCATCAGAGGAGGATTTTCCGGGGCGACGATCTGCGCCAATTCCGCGCCAATTCGTGCGCCAATTCCGCCCCGGGGCGGTGGGCCGCGCCAATTCAGCCGCCGCCTTTAGGCGGCGAATTGGCGCACCGCCCCTCTGGCGCGCCAAAATGCGCCAAAAGCGCGCCAATTCGGGGGAGAGAGAAGACATCAAATCGATGCCCGCTAGGGTGAAAAAATTCTTCATTCGACCGGCCCCGGACGCTTTGCGTCGATGACACGGACGCAGCTGCGGTCCTTCCGTTGAGTGGGGTCGCGATAGGTATCGCGGACCAGAAGGCCGGTCTGCAGCCAGGTGCCGACGATGCGGTCGGCTTGCTGCTCGGTGAGGTCGAACATCTTGACCAGCACGCTGCCGGCCCAGCGGTCGTTGTCGCGGCCGCGGCGGGTCGGCGCATAGCGGACGCCGGCGCCCGGGCCGTCGGAGATCTGGTCGAGTGCCTGGTTGCATTGCTCGACCGTCAACTCCTCCCACACCTTCGGCGGATCCCAGGTGGCCAAGGCCGCGACCGTGTCCCCGCTGGGATAGTCCTGGGTGCCGTTGTGGAGCTGGACCTGTTCGAGGCGCAGCCAGGTGGCCTTGGAGGCGCGCGGGGCCATGTTGGCCTTGGCGTTGTCGAGGCGGACGTACTGCCAGCGGTCCTCCTTTGGCACACAGAGTTCCTTGGCCTCATCTTCCGTCATCGGCGACATCAGCAGACCGACGCGGGCTGAATCGGTGAGGCCCTTGGCGCCGCGGGCGGAGTCGATGTCAGCGACGGCCCCCTTGCGGACATGGTGGATCAAGAAAATCGCGCAGTTGGTGGCGCGGGCGACGCGGCGCCAGGCGGCGGCGGCCTTCACCATGTCGGGGTTGGAATTCTCCTCAAGGGTATGGCTCTCGGCGAATGGATCGACGACGATGACGCCGATATCGTGCTTCCGGATCTGCTCGATCAGCGCGGCCTCGTCGGGATAGACGATCGTGAAGCCGTCCTCCGACTTGGATGCCATGGTGACGGGGCGGTCTTCGCCGGAGTGCATGAAGAGGCGCCCCATCACGTCGGTCTCGTCGATGTGATGGCAGATCATGATGGCGGCGAGGCGCCGATCGAGCTCGTCGAGCGGATCCTCCAGGTTGAGCACTGCAGCGTTCACGCGGGCGAAGACGTGCTCGCCGAGGAGGGTCTGCCCCATGGTGCAGGAGACAGCCACCGTCATCGCGTAGATCGATTTTCCGGTCCCGCCAGGCGCCACCAACACGGTGACGAAGCCGCGCAGCAGCTGCGTGCCGTAGAGCCATTGCCGCGGCGGGATCGTTTTGGGATCGGGGATGCGCGCCGGGTTGAGGACGAGCGGCGGCAGATGCTCGGCGTCGGCGACCACCGACAGGCGGTTGCCCCAGACCGGATCATCGATATGAGCCGACATGACGCCTCCTCGCTTGGCGCAGCGCGATGCCCACGACCTCGCGGCAGAGGTCGAGCAGATCGCTCTCGCTCAGGGCATGGTTGATGTTGGCGCTGCGGGCTGAGTCGATGATGTCCCAGCCGGACACCCGCCTCTCGGCGAGCGGCCAAATCGCCCGACGCACCCTCCCCTCCGCCTCAACGCGCTGCAGTCGGAGCGCTCGCTCGAAGTCGAGGAGAGCCTGTCCGGCAAACCAGTCATCGCCGAAGAGCCCATGAGGACGATAGCGGTCTGGCGGGATGTCCAGGGAGGGATGACGGACCATCTCTGCCATCACCAAACCCACGGCCGTCTGGTGGGACATCATCTCCTGCACGACAGGGTGTGCGAGGCATGCGGCGAGCTGCAGCGCCTCCTTGGAAAGGACGCAGACGGCTGGGCCGCCATAGGAAAGCCGACACATGCAGGAGAGCGGACCGATCATTCCCCCCGCCGCCCCCTCACCAGCCTGGCGGCATCGTCCTCGCTGCGGAGGATGGCGGCAAAGCCCCCCGCCGCGGCGACGGCATCGAGGAACCGACGCTGTTTCGGGTTGGCCCGCCCGCGTGGCGTCTTGACCTCGGCGGCGACGAAGACGGCAACCTGCTTGCCAACCATGTCGGGCGTGATGGTCACCGGCACCCAGCCGATGAGGTCGGATCCGCCCGGGTTGGCGATGCCGTAGCGGACCCGGCTGCCGTCGGGATAGACGGCCACGCCCTGGTTGTTACGGAAGATCTTCGCGCCGGCCTGGCTGAGGCGGATCATGACCGCGTGGAGGATGTCGGTCTCGCTCATGCCAGGCGCTCCAGCACGGTCAGCAGGCGGGGCCGCTGGTTGCGCCCGGTCAGCACGGTGACCACCGCAATCTCGACCGCGTTCGCCGGCGGGGCTGCCCACTGGTAGCAGAGGATGCCGACACGCCGGCCGACCCCGAGCGCCTCGATGGCGCGCTTGGCGATGACATTCGCCGTGGGCAGCGCGCGCCGGCCCGGCATGTAGCGGTCCGCCTCGTCGGGGCCATAGGGCGGATCGGCGAGGATGCCGGCAAAGCCGGTGGGATAGGCGTCGCGGGCGTCCTGGCAGAAGTCCGGCTTCATCAGCGGATCGAGATCGAGCGTCTTGTCGTTCGGCCCCACGGCACGCTTCGGATAGGCGTAGAGGCGCACCAGGCCGCCGCAGACGTGCAGCACCGGGTCGGCGATCGAGACGCCGAGCAGCGCCCGGGCCCGCTCCAGGTAGCCGCCGGGATAGGCGCCGTACAGCTTCGCGCCGCCGCGCAGGCGCGGGCGGGCGAGGATCCACACATCGGTGATCGGGCGATACGTCATGGCGCCGGCTGCGCGATCCGCTGCACCGCC
>CALNAL010000294.1 GCA_937874445.1 uncultured Acetobacteraceae bacterium
CGCCATGGCCTGGGTGCTGCTAGCGGTGGGGCTCAACCTGTCCGGGGTGTTCGCGCTCGCCACCCGCTTCGCCGGGGCGGGGCAGGATCTGGCCGGGCGCGGCGGGGCGACGGGCAGCTTCTTCGCCGGGCTGCTGGCGGTGCTGGTGGCCACGCCCTGCACGGCCCCCTTCATGGGGGCGGCGATCGGGGCGGCGCTGACGCTGGAAAGTCCCGTCCTCACCGAAGCCGTTTTCGCCGCGATGGGGCTGGGCCTGGCCGCCCCCTACGTGGTGCTGGCGCTGCTGCCGGGCGTCGCGCGGGCCCTGCCCCGTCCGGGACTGTGGATGGTGCGGCTGCGCCAGGTGCTGGCCTTTCCGATGTATGGCGCGGTGGCCTGGCTGGTATGGGTGCTCGGCGTGCAGGCCGGGCCGGCGGGCGTGGCGACGGGAGCGGCGGGCTGCGTGCTGGTCGGGTTTGCCGCCTGGAGCGCGGGCACGGCCCAACAGGCCGCCGGGCGGACAGGCCGCCGAGCGGGGGCCGTCGCCGCCGTGCTGGCCCTGCTGGCCGCGGGGGCGCTGCTGACGGAACTGACGCAGTCCCCGGCGCCGCAAGCGACGTCGGAAAGCGGGGCCGAGCCGTTCAGCGCCGCGCGCCTCGCCGCGGAGCGCGCCGCCGGACACATGGTCTTCGTGAACATGACGGCCGCGTGGTGCATCACCTGCCAGGTCAACGAGCGGGTGGCGCTGGAGCGTCCGGAGGTCAAGGCCGCCTTCGCCGCGCAAGGCGTGGTGGTGCTGCGCGGCGACTGGACCCGCCAGGACCCGGCGATCACCGCCTATCTGCGCAGCTTCGGCCGCGACGGGGTGCCGCTCTACGTCCTCTATCGTCCCGGCCGGGAGGGCACACTGCTGCCGCAGATCCTCACCCCGGGGCTGGTGCTCGGGGCCCTGGCCGCTCCCTGAAATTCAGGGCCGAAAGAGGTAAGGACTTCTTTTTCCTGAAGGAAAAAGAAGCAAAAAGGACTTTCGTTCCTTTGGCTCCGCGCGTGACACAAGCGCGGAGCCAAAGGAACAAAGCTTTCCTGGTTCTCCTTTCTCGAAAGGAGAACACCTTCCTTGCTGATCGCGACGGCCCGCCGGATTCAGGCGGCTTCCTCGCGCTTGTCGCGCACCTTCACGTAGGCCAGGGCGGCGTGCTCGGCACAGTAGGGCTTTCCCGGCACGGCCTCGGCGCCGCAGAAGTGGAAGCTCGAAGTGCCCGGTTCGCCGAGCGGCCAGCAGCAGGTCTGGCTGCGCGAGCGCGGTGCCGCGACAGGGCGCACCAGGGCCGGCCGTACCGGCTCGACGACCGGTGCGGGCGCGGGCGCCAGGCGCGGATCGGAGGCGGGAGCGACCGGCAGGGGCGGCAGGGTCGGGCCGACGACGCGGCGCGGAGTGACCGGACGCGGGGCCGCCGCCTCGCCGTCACGGCGGATCGGGGAGGGCCGCGCGGTGAGATTCAAGCGATGCGCCTTGCCCACCACGGCATTCTTGGAAATTCCCATGCGCCGACCGATTTCTGCGGTCGAGTGCCCCTCGGCCCACAGCTCGCGCAACCGCGCGATGGTCTCGTCGCTCCACTCCATCTCGTGGGTCCTCGTTCTGCCCGCCACAAGATACGGTAGCGCCCTGGCGCCACAGGTCAATGCACACGGACGTGTTTGAATCAAAAAGTTGTGGATAAGAACGCCTCGAGCCCCCCATATCTGGGGAGCATTACCGAAACGTCACCACGTCATGACCTGTTCGTTTTGAATCCGTCCAGAAAATCCTTGCGCAACAGGCCATGCACTCCCTGCTCTCCGTTGACCGTCTGGGTCACGTGGAAATCCGCCGCCAGCGAGCAGAGCTGATAGGCCTGTTGGCGGCTCAGCGGGGAATGCGCGGTGATGAAGGCGATCATCTCGCGCAACGCCTTCTTCATCGCCTGGTCGAGGTCGCGGTCGAAGCCCATGCTGATGTAGTGCGTCGGCGTCTCGGCGCGCGGATAGACCAGCCCGGCCCGCTTGTGCAGCACCAGGGTGAAGGTGCCGTCGAGGCAGCACTCCAGCGCGTTGATGCACACCTCGCCGTCGCCCTGCACGCCGTGGCCGTCGCCCACCGAGAACAGGGCCCCGGGGGCGAATACCGGCAGGAACAGCGTGGAGCCCGCCACCAGATGGCGATTGTCCATGTTGCCGGCGTATTCGCGCGGTTCCACGGTGGTCACGGTGCCATAGGCCGGCGGGGGCGCCACCGCCATCACCCCGAAGAAGGGCGCCAGCGGCAACTCGCCGCCCCAGGGCAGGCGGCAGACGCGGCGGTCGCGGTCGATGGCGATGTGGCTGAGCACACGCTCGGGGAAGTCCTCCGGCAGCGTGCCCATCAACGGGCGGAAGCCGCAGTAGCCCCAGTCGGTGGCGAATTCGACCGCCTCGATGCGCACTTCCAGCATATCGCCGGGCTCGGCGCCCGCCACGGCCACCGGGCCGGTGACGATGTGCCCCGGTCCGCGCGGCACGGCCGCCTGGATGGCGGCCAGCGCCGCGGGCACGACGAAGCCGCTCTCCGGCGGGGGCATCACCTCCCGCGCGCCGGAGACGCAACCGATGTGCACCCGCTCGCCCGAGGCCACGGTGAGCACCGGGGCGAAGGCGGCCGAAATCACGCCCCAGCGGACGGTTTCCGGCGAGGCGGCCAGACGATACTCGGCCATCGCGGCGATCAGGCCTTGGGAGCGGTGCTCTGCTCGGGCTGGGTGGCCTTCGGGGCCGGAGCGGCCGGCGGCGCGGCGATCGAGCCGGCGGGCTTGTCGGCCGGCGGCGTCATCGCGGCATCGTCATCCTCGGCCATGTTCTTCTTGAACGACTTGATGCCCTTGGCGAAGTCACCCATCAACGTGCTGACCTTGCCGCTGCCGAACAGCAGCAGCACGACCACCAGAACGACCAGCCAATGCCAGATGCTTAAGCCACCCATGAGCGTCCTCTCTGTGGGGCGGTGCCCCTATCCCGCACCAAGCCTGCCATCCGGGGGGATGCAAGCGAACTCGTCGTCCTTGCTAGCCCGGTTGTACGCAAAAGGCCAGACGCCCGGGGTTAAGAAACGCACATGCCCCCGCGCGCCCGGGCGCTAGCGCCCGATATCGGCGAGAGACTGGTCGGCGGCCCGCAGCGCGTAGCGGCGCAGCGCGTCATGCCCGATCGGCCGCGACGGCAGGATGAAGCCGTAGGCCGGATAGGTGCGGATCCCCAGCGTGTTGGTGGGGGGCCACCACATGCGCACCTCGGTCCAGTCGTTATACGGCGAGACATCCACCGCGAGCTGGTCCTGGGCCAGCTCGTCGTGCACCCAGTTGGCCTGGATCACCAGCACCTGGCGCGGGGCGAGCACCCGCGAGACCACCGCCACATGCCCCGAGGGCAGCCGCGAGGTGCGGCGCAGCACCAGCACCGCCCCCTCGCGCGGGCGCGAGCCGCGGTCGTAGCGCCCGGCCGCGGCATACCACCAGGCGTCGGCGTCGCCGTAGAGGCGCACGCCGGAAAGCTCGCGGGCAAAGGGCGCGCAGGTGATGCCCGGATGGCGGGAGGCTTCGGCGATATTCGGGCCGTAGCGGTACGAGGGCTCGGAGGCACAGGCCGCCACCGCGAGCGTGGTCAGCAAGGCCAGCACGCGCCCCCAGCGCCGGACCCGCGCGCCTCCACTCGAAAATTTCCCCTGATTCGTCATCATCGTGAACGGGATTGTGCAGACGCAGTATGAAGGAATTGCGGCATCGCGCGCAACCGTCGGGTGCGCCGGCAAGCAAGCCCAAGGAAGGAAGGTGTTCTCCTTTCGGGAAAGGAGAACCAGGAAAGCTTTATTCGTTAAGGGCTCCGCGCCGGGGTCACGCGCGGAGCAAAAGTCCTTTTTGCTTCTTTTTCCTTCAGGAAAAAGAAGGGCTTCCTTCCCGGCGCAGCGCCTCCACGATCTCCTCGGCCCGCTCCGGCTCGCAGGCGAGCGCCTGCTCGACCACATCGCGCGCGAACCCGGCCCGGGCCAGCACGCCGCGCGCGCGCTCGGGGGCGTCGGGCCGGTCGGGCCGGCGGAACGGGCCGATCCGCCGCCGCCGCGCCAGCGCCAGCGCCGCCGCAAGCTCCGCCTCCGCGCCTTCCGGCAGCACCGCGCGCACCGTCTCCCCGGCCACCCCGCGGGCGGCGAGGTGGGCGGCGATGAACCGCCCGGAGCGCCCGGAGCGCGCCAGGCTGCGTGCCCGCATGGCGGCGAACTCGGCGTCATCGACCGCGCCGCACCCGGTCATCCGCGTCACCTCGGCCTCGACCGCGGCCTCCAGCGCCGGCATCGCCGCCTCGGCCGCCTCGTGTCCCTCCCGGTCCTGCGCCATCTCGCGCGCCCAGCGGGCCACCCGCCGCAGCAGCACGCGGCGCAGCGTCTCCGCGGTGGCGGCGTAGCGGGCGAGATAGTCGAGCGCGACCTCGTGCAGGGAGTCCGCGGTCGGCCGGGCGGGAGGGGGACGTGGCGGTCTCATGACGGCGAATTCTGCCACGCCGGACGCGCCGCGGGAACGCCATCCGTGCTCCTCCGCATTCCTGCTCTGCGCGCAGAAAGGATTTACGCCCGGGGGGGAGGGTTTGACTTCGCCCGGCGCGCCGGCTCATTGTTCCGCCTTTCCGCAACCGTCTGCGCAAGGGGCGCAGCCACGGCGTAATCGCGGATTCGCTCCTTGCCAAGGACGTCCCCGGGCCATGATTCCCGCTCTGATGCCGACCTACAACCGCGCCGAACTCGTCTTCGAACACGGCGAGGGCGTCTGGCTGCAGACGGCGGACGGGCGACGATTCCTCGACTTCGGCAGCGGCATCGCCACCTCCAGCGTCGGCCATGGCAACCGCCATGTCATCGAGGCGATCACCGCCCAGCTCGGCAAGGTCCTGCACTCCTCCAACCTCTACCGCATCCCCCAGGCCGAGCGCCTGGCCAAGCGGCTGGTGGACGCCTCCTTTGCGGATTCGGTCTTCTTCTGCAACTCCGGCGCCGAGGCCGACGAGGGCATGATCAAGATCATGCGCCGCGCCGCCTGGGATGCCGGCCAGCACGAGCGCAACCGCATCATCACCTTCGAGGGAGCCTTCCACGGCCGCACCCTGGCCACCCTCTCGGCCGCCGGCAACGCGCACTACCTGGAAGGTTTCGGTCCCAAGGCCGAAGGCTTCGACCAGGTGCCCTACAACGACCTCGAGGCGGTGCGGAAGGCCATCACCCCGCAGACCTGCGGCATCATGCTGGAGGCGGTGCAGGGCGAGGGCGGCATCCGCCCGGCCGATCTCGACTTCCTGCGCGGCCTGCGCCAGCTCGCCGACGAGCACGGCCTGATGCTCGGCTTCGACGAGGTGCAGTGCGGCATGGGCCGCACCGGCAAGCTGTTCGCCTTCGAGTGGTCCGGCATCACGCCGGACGTCTGCGCCACCGCCAAGGGCCTGGGCGGCGGCTTCCCCATCGGCGCCGTGCTGGCGCGCGAGAACCTGGCGAAGCATCTGGTGCCCGGCACCCACGGCTCCACCTTCGGCGGCAATCCCACCGCCTGCGCCGCCGGCAATGCGGTGCTGGACATCCTGCTCGCCCCCGGCTTCCTCGACGGCGTGGCCCACAAGGGCGAGCTGCTCTCCGCCGGCCTGCAGAAGCTGGTGGCGGAATTCCCCAAGGTGTTCCTCCTCACCCGCGGCCGCGGCCTGATGCAGGGCCTCAAGTGCGCCACCGGCACCTCGATGCAGATGCAGCGCGCGCTCGAGGCCGAGGGCCTGCTCAGCGTGGCGGCCGGCGACGAGGTCATCCGCTTCGTGCCGCCGCTGGTGGTGGGCGAGGCCGAGATCGCCGAAGCCCTGGTGCGCATCCGCGCCGCGGCGGCCAAGGTCGCCGCACAATGACCCCCGCGCAGCGGTCTCCCCGCCACTTCCTCGACCTGCGCGACTTCGAGCAGCCCACCCTGCGCGCCATCCTCGACGCCGCCGCCCGCTTCAAGGCCACCGGCCCCGAGGGCCCCAAGCCGCTCGCCGGCAAGCAGCTGGCAATGATCTTCGAGAAGCCCAGCACGCGCACCCGCGTCAGCTTCGAGGTGGGCATCCGCCAGCTCGGCGGCCAGGCGGTGGTGCTCAGCAGCCACGACATGCAGCTCGGCCGCGGCGAGACCATCGCCGATACCGCCCGCGTGCTCTCGCGCTTCGTCGATGCCATCATGATCCGCACCTTCGGCGCGGACCGCCTCACCGAGCTGGCGAAATACGCCACCGTGCCGGTGATCAACGGCCTGACCGACCTCTCCCACCCCTGCCAGGTGATGGCCGATCTCCTCACCTTCGAGGAGCATTGCGGCCCGCTCGCCGGCCAGGTCGTGGCCTGGTGCGGCGACGGCAACAACGTCGCCCGCTCCTGGATGGAGGCCGCCGCCCGCCTCGGCTTCACCCTGCGGCTCGCCACCCCCGCCGAGCTGGCTCCGCCGGAGGCGACGGTCCGCTGGGCGCGCGAGCACGGCGCCACCATCGAGCTGACCCGCTCGCCCGAGGAGGCCGTCGCGGGGGCCCGCTGCGTGATCACCGACGCCTGGGTCAGCATGAACGACAAGGACGTCGCCTCGCGCCACAACCTGCTCGCGTCCTACCAGGTCAATGCCGCGCTCATGCGCAAGGCCGCGCCGGATGCGATCTTCATGCATTGCCTGCCGGCCCACCGCAACGAGGAGGTCACCGACGAGGTGATCGACGGGCCGCAGAGCGTGGTCTTCGACGAGGCGGAAAACCGCCTGCATGCCCAGAAGGGCGTGCTCGCCTGGGCCCTCGGGGCCGTCTGAACGCCCCCTCCTTTCCGTGGTCCGCGCCGGGTGAAGCCCCGGGGGAGTGCGAGGCCCGGGGCGTGCAAGGCTCGGGGCGTGCAAGTCCGGGGAGATTGCGAGGCCGGGGGAAAGATTCTTCACTTCCCCCGGATTTGTCACGCTCGGTTGCCCTCCGACCGGCAAAAGCGTCTATGATGGTTTCCTGAACAAGAAAACTGGGGGCCTGGCGTGACAACATTGTGCGCCATACCATCGACGCTGTCCGCCAGGACACCGTCCGGCCGGCATGCCGAACCCTGTGCCTTCTGTCCGGCCCGCGAACGCAGCGTCTGCGCCGCGGTGGGTGAAGCCGATCTCGCCCGCCTCGCCGCCATCGCCCAACCGATGAGCATCTCGGAAGGCCGGGCCTTCATCGCCGAGGGCGACCCCGCCGAGCACTTCTTCAACATCACGGCCGGCACCGCCAAGCTGTTCAAGCTGCTGCCCGACGGCCGCCGCCAGATCACCGGTTTTGCCTCGATCGGCAGCTTTCTCGGCCTGGCCGTCTCCGTCACCTACGCCTTCGGCGCCGAGGCGGTGGAGCCGGTGCACCTCTGCCGCTTCTCGCGGCCCCGGCTGCGCACCCTCATCGACGACCTGCCCGCCATGGAAAAGCGCCTGCTCGAGGTGGCTTCCAACGAACTGGTGGCCGCCCAGGAACAGATGCTGCTGCTCGGCCGCAAGACCGCCCGCGAGCGCGTCGCCTCCTTCCTCCTCGCCCGGCGCGATCCGCCCGCGGCCGCCCTCGTCTCGCTGCCGATGGCCCGCACCGACATTGCCGACTACCTCGGCCTGACCATCGAGACCATCAGCCGCACTCTGACCCGCCTGCGCAACGAAGGCCTGATCGACCTGCCCTCCCCGACCCGGGTCCGCCTCCTCGACCCCGCCGGCCTCAACACACTCGCCACCGGCCTCAGCTGATACGGCTCCCTCCGCCACGCGATTGCGGCACGCGGGGGGAGCAAGGCAGGAAGGTCTTCTTTTCCTGAAGGAAAAGAAGCAAAAGGACTTTTGTCCGTTTGGACGTCGTGCGCCGGCGAGGGCGGGGGAAACGACAACCGACGGAGCGGAAAGGCGGTGATGGGCTTCGCTGCTTCCGCACAGGCGCGAAGCCTTACATCGCGAATTCCCCGCGAGGCTTTTCCCCTTGGACTCCGCGCCTGCCACAGACGCGGAGCCAAAAGAACAAAGTCCTTTTTGCTTCTTTTTCCTTCAGGAAAAAGAAGCCTTCCCTTCCCTTGCCGCTCCCCCCCGCCGCGCCTCAGACCGCGCCGCGCAGAGCGGTGCAGATGCGGGCGATATCGGCCTCGGCGAGATAGGGGTGGATGGGCAGCGCAAGGATGCGTCCGGCGAGGTTCTCCGCCACCGGCAGGTGGCTGCCGTCGTGCGCCTTGGCGTAGGCCGGCTGAAGGTGGAGCGGGCGGGGATAGTAGATGGCGCTGGGAACGCCGGCCGCCTTCAGCGTGGCCTGCACCCGCTCGCGGGCGGCGGAATCCGGCAGCAGCACGGAATAGATGGCCCAGGCCGAGGCGGAATCCGGCACCCGCGCGGGGGTGAGCACGGCGTTGCCCAACCCGGCATCGTAGGCGTCGGCCACACGGGCGCGGGCGGCAAGCTCGTCCTCGAAGATGGTGAGCTTGGAGAGCAGCACGGCGGCCTGCAGGGAATCCAGCCGTCCGTTCATGCCGGTGCGCAGCACCTCGTAGCGGGTGGTTCCCTCGCCATGGGTGCGCAGCGAGCGGAACAGCGCGGCGCGCTCGGCGTCGTCGGTGAACAGCGCGCCGCCGTCCCCGTAGCCGCCGAGCGGCTTGGAGGGAAAGAAGGAGGTGGCGGTCGCCTGCGCCGCGGTGCCGAGGCGCACGCCGTGCAGCGCGGCGCCGAAGCTCTGGGCGCAATCGTCGAGGGTGAACAGCCCCTCGGCGGCGGCGATGGCGGAAATCGCCGGCCAGTCGGCGGGCTGGCCGAAGAGATCCACCCCGATCACCGCCCGCGGCCGCAGCTTGCCGGCGCGCCGGACGTCGGCGATGCGCTTCCTGAGGTGCTCCGGGTCGATCTCGAAGGTGCGCGGATCGACATCGACGAACACCGGGGTGGCACCCAGCACCAGGGGCACCTCGGCGGTGGCGGTGTAGGTGAAGGCGGGCAGGAACACGGCGTCGCCGGGGCCGATGTTCTCGGCCATCAGGGCGATCTCCAGCGCGTCGGTGCCCGAGGAGACGGCCACGCAGTGCCTGGCGCCGCAGAAGGCGGCCAGCTTCTCCTCCAGCTCGCGCACTTCCGGCCCGAGGATGAACTGGCAGCTGGCCAGCACCGCATCGAGGCGGGGGCGGAGATCGGCGGCGATGCGCGCCTGCTGGGCCTTGAGGTCGAGGAAGGGAATGGGGCGATCGGTCATGAGGGGTGTCCTTCAGCGTGTCCGCAGGCAGCGCGCGCGGTCGATTCGGGGAGGTGCCCGTCGGGGTTGTGGACGAATTCCGGCACCATGCGTGCCAGCACGGCGAGGGCGGTGCGCTGGTTGCCGGCATGGGCCGCGGTGGCGATCTCGGTAATGGCCTGGCCGACCACGGCGGCATCGGCGGTGCGGGGGCGGGCCATCAGCAGGCCGGGATAGGCGGTGGCCTCGGGAGGTTCGCGGCCGTGGAACAGCTCCTCGAACAGCTTCTCCCCCGGCCGCAGCCCGGTGAAGCGGATTCCCACGTCCACCTCGGGACGCAGCCCGGCGAGGCGGATCATCTGGCGGGCGAGGTCCACGATCTTCACCGGCTCGCCCATGTCGAGCACGAAGATGCCCCCGTCGGGCGGCGCGCCGGCGGAGGAATCCACCACGGTGGCCTGGAGCACCAGCCCCACCGCCTCGCGCACGGTCATGAAGTAGCGGCGCATGTCGGGGTGGGTCACGGTGAGCGGCCCGCCGTGGGCGAGCTGGCGCTGGAAGAGGGGCACCACCGAGCCGGTGGAGCCCAGCACGTTGCCGAAGCGCACCGTCACCAGCCGCATCGCCGCGCCCGGCTCATCCGCCGCGGCGATGTTGAGCGCCTGGCAGTACATCTCGGCGAGGCGCTTGGAGGCCCCCATCAGCGAGGAGGGGTTCACCGCCTTGTCGGTGGAGATCACCACCATGGCCTGCACCCCCGCGGCGCGGGCGGCGTCGGCGACGTTGCGGGTGCCGAGGCAGTTGGTCAGCAGCCCCTCCAGCGGGTTGCGCTCGACCATCGGCACATGCTTGAGCGCCGCGGCGTGGAAGACCAGGTCGGGGCGGTACTGTTCCATCAGCCGCGCCAGGCGGGCGGCGTCGCGCACGTCGGCGATCACGGTGCGGCGGGGCACGTCGGGGTGGCTCTCGCCGAGTTCGATGTCGATCTGCCACAGCGCGAATTCGCTCTGCTCGAGCAGCACCAGCAGTTCGGGGCCGAGGGCGGCCACCTGGCGGGCCAGCTCGCTGCCGATCGAGCCGCCGGCGCCGGTCACCAGCACGCGCCGGCCCTGCACCAGGCGGGCCATGCCCTCGCGGTCGAGCGGCACCTGCGGGCGGTTGAGCAGGTCCTCGATGGCGATGGGCCGCAGCTCGATCTGGCGGGCGCCGGTGGCCGCCGGGTCGAGGGCGGTCAGCTGCGGGGCGCGGGCGAGGCGCACCCCCTCGTGGTCGGCCGCCTCCATCAGCGCGGCCAGGGCGTCGCCCGTGATGGTGGGGTCGGTGAGCACCAGCACCGAGGGCAGCCGGTCGGCGGCGCGCAGCTTGGCCAGCACCGCGCCGGCCTCCCCCAGCGTGCCGAGGATGGGCAGCCCCCCGATGCGCCGCCCGGTCTGCGCCCGCCCGGCGGAAAGCAGCCCGGTCACGCGGAAGGGCGCGGAGCGGTCGGCGGCCATCGCCCGGATGAACAGGTCGGAGGCCTCGCCCGCGCCCACCAGCAGCACCGGCTGGGAGGCGCCCCCCTCGGCCACGTGGCTTTCCTGCTTGAGCCGGTAGGCCAGCCGCGGCACGGCCAGCAGCACCATCAGCACCAGCGCGTGCAGCACCGGGAACACCGGGCTGGGGAAGGGCATCCCCCCCTCGTGCATCCCGAGCGGAAAGATCGCCGCGGCGGCGATGGCGGCGGCGGCCACCCCGAGCAGGTCGCCGGCCCCGGCGAAGCGCCAATACTGGGTGGAGAGCCGGAACGGCAGCCCGGCCAGGAGCAGTGCCACCGCGCCCCAGGGCAGGGTCCACAGCGGGTGCAGCACCGCCGGGGTGGCGGGGTCGGCGAGCCAGCGCGCCAGCGGCACCGCGAGCGCGGCCAGCAGCGCATCGACGCCGACGTTGAGGGCAATGCGCATCAGCGCCGGGCGGGTCAGAGAGGATCGAGCAAGAGCCATGACGGCCCGGTCATAGCCCATCCCGCGCGGGCGGTCATCTCGGAGCTTTTCCGGGGAGGGTCACGGTCCGCCCCGGGAGGCAAGGCAGGGAGGCGAGGCTTCTCGGGGCCGTTGTTCCTTCAGCTCCGCGCGTCCCCGATCAGGGGCCGTGCAGCACGTCGGCCGCCGGCACGTTGCGCAGCAGCCCGCCGCCGGGCTGCGCGGGGGATGCGGGGGACGCTGGGGACGCAGGGGACGCGGGCATGGGCAGGCCGTGCAGCGGATCGGCGGGCAGCGGCGG
>CALNAL010000295.1 GCA_937874445.1 uncultured Acetobacteraceae bacterium
GGTAGCCCCGGCCCCCCTGATAGCCCCGTCCGGAATGCATCTGGAGCGGCGCCGGCAACGGCGCAGGCCGTCCCGAGGCGCCCCCGGCCAGGGTCCGCTGCACCGTCGAGATCACCAGCCCGCGCACCGCGGCGGGGTCGCGGAAGCGTAGCTCGGCCTTGGCGGGATGAACGTTCACGTCCACCTCGGCGGGCGGCAGGGTGAGGAACAGCGCCACCACCGGATGCCGTCCGAAGGCGATCACGTCGCGGAAGGCCACCCGCACGGCGGTGCGCAGCACGGGGTCGGCCACCGGTCGGCCGTTGACCACCAGCACCTGCCCGGCGGCGGTGGCGCGCGTCACCGTGGGGGCGGCGACGAAGCCGGAGAGGTGCAGCTCGTTGCGCACGCCCTCGACCTCGAGCAGCGCGGCGGCGGCCTCGGGGCCGAGCAGGGCGGCCACCCGCGCGGCAAGGCTCTGTGCCGGCAGGTCGAAAGCCACCTTCCCCTCGTTCTCGAAGCGCATGGCCACATCCGGTGCGGCCAGCGCCAGGCGCCGCACGGCGGTTTCCACGGCGTCGCCCTCGCTGCGTGGGGTTTTCAGGAACTTGCGCCGCGCCGGGGTGGCGAAGAACAGGTCGCGCACCACCACCCGCGTGCCGCGCGCCCCCGCTGCCGGCGCCGGCCCCTCGATGCGCCCGCCCTCGACGCTGAGGGTGGCGGCGGAATCGGCCTCGGCCGTGCGCGAGGTGAGGGACAGCCGCGCCGCCGCGCCGATGGAGGGCAGCGCCTCGCCGCGGAATCCCAGGGTGTTGATCTCGATGAGATCGTCGTCGCGCAGCTTGGAGGTGGCGTGGCGCTGCACCGCAAGGGCGAGTTCCTCGGCACTCATGCCGGTGCCGTCGTCCACCACCTCGATGCGCTCGATCCCGCCCCCCGCGATCGTCACCGCGATGCGGCGCGCGCCGGCATCCAGCGCATTCTCGACGAGCTCGCGCGCGGCGGCGGCGGGGCGCTCGATCACCTCGCCGGCGGCGATGCGGTTGATGGTGGTCTCGGAGAGCAGCCGGATGCGCCCGGCGATGGTGGACATGCCCCTTATATGCCGGACCCGCGCCCCGATTCCCAGATGCCGCTTGCAATACCGGCTTGCGGCCGTCCTCGCCGCGCCCCACATCGAGGGAGCCGAACGGGAGGCCCGCGCGTGCTGCGCAACTGGCTGCTCGGGGTCTTCGCCACCGGGCTGTGGATCGCCAATTACCTGCTCTATTTCCGGCGCGACATCGGCGTCTGGTGGCGCGCCCGCCAGGACCGCCACGGGCCGCCGCTGGCGTTGCCGTTCCGGCGCCCGCATTTTCGCACGCCGTCGCAGGTGGGCCTGCTTCTTCCCTTCCAGCGCCGCCCCTTTCCTCCCCCCGAGCCGCCGCCCCGTCCGGTTCGTGACGCCGATATGACGTCCGCGCCCCCGCCCGCGAAAAGGGATTGACGGCCCGCTCCGGGCGCGTCACCCGTTGTGGCGATCATGCCGATCTCGCCGCCCGCTTCCCTCCCGCCGAGATGCGCCGTCGTCGATCTCGGGTCCAACTCGGTCCGCCTCGTGGTGTTCGAGGGACTGGGACGCAACCCCACGGCCATTTTCAACGAGAAGGCGGTGCTGCGGCTCGGACGCGGCCTGCAGGCCACCGGCCAGCTCAATCCCGACGGCATCGCCCAGGCGCTGACGGTGATGAACCGCTACCGCGCCATCGTGCACGCCATGGGCGCCGCGCCGTTCGAGGTCCTGGCCACCGCCGCGGTGCGCGACGCCACCAACGGCCCGGCCTTCGTCGCCGCCTTGCAGGAGCGCATCCCCGGCGTGCCCATCCACGTGCTGCCCGGCGAGGAGGAGGCGGCGCTCTCCGCCGAGGGCGTGCTGTGCGGCATCCCCAGCGCCGATGGCATCCTGGCCGATATCGGGGGCGGCTCGCTGGAAACGGTCCGCCTCGACCACGGCGTGCGCCGCCAGGCCGCCACCCTGCCACTGGGGGTGATCCGCCTGGCCGAGCGCTGTGGTGGAATCATGACCCAGGCCCGTGCCCTCGTGGAGGCCGATCTCGCCCGGATTCCCTGGCTGGCCGAGGGCCGCGGCAAGGACCTCTACCTGGTCGGCGGCGCCTGGCGGGCGCTGGCGCGCATTCACATCGCCCAGACCGCCTACCCGCTCAACATGGTCCACCACTACACGATCGGCCGCGACGAGGCGCGCGACCTCACCGGGGTCATCGCCGGCGCCTCCCGCCGCGCGCTGGAGCGCATGCCGGGTGTGCCCCGCCGGCGCGTGGAGGACCTGCCCTACGCGGCGGTGGCCCTGCGTCGGCTGCTGCGGGCCACCGGGGCGCAACGGCTGGTATTCTCGGCCAACGGCCTGCGCGAGGGCTGGTACATGCAGTTCGTGCCGCCCGCCGAACGGGCCCGCGACCCCCTGCTCGCCGCCTCCTGCGACATCGCCGCGCGCTTCGGCCGCAACCCGGACCTGCCGCCCGCCCTGCTGGCCTGGACCGAGCCGCTGTTCCCCGAGGAGAACACCGAATTCCGCCGCCTGCGCGAGGCGGCCTGCTGGATGTCCGACATCGGCAGCCACGACCACCCCGAGTATCGCGCCGAGCAGTCCTACCTGCGCATCCTGCGCCAGCCCGGCATCGGCCTCGACCACCACGCCCGCGCCTTCCTCGGCCTGGCGATCGCGCTGCGCTACGAGGCCGAGCCCAGCGCGCCCTTCCTGGCCACCGCCCGGACCCTGCTCAGCGTGGATGCCCAGCAGCGGGCGACCACCCTCGGCTTTGCGCTGCGCCTGGCCTACACGCTTTCGGCCGGCACGCCCGAGCTGCTCGCCGGCACCCGCCTGGCCGCCCAGCACGTGCTGACCCTGCACCTCGCCGAGGGCAGCGGCGTCTTCGCCGGCGAGAGCGTCACCCGCCGCCTCGACCGCCTCGGCTTGGCCTTGGGCCTGGAGACCGTCACCGAGGTGCAGACGCACTGAAGCCAGGGGAGATGAGGCCTAGGGTGAATCAACAAATTTTTGTCGTATTTGTTGATATATAACTTCAAAAATAAGCATATACAGGGCTGCCCCACCGCGATCGACAGCGCTGGAGAGTTTCCTGCGCCCTGCCACCGTTTCCGTTCATGCCAGTCTCACCCCGGCCGCTCCCGGGCAGCCGGTGCTGAGCCCCCTGGTGCCGGCGACCAGTTTCTACGCCGATCCCGACGCGGTGGGCTTCTCGGCCAATTCGCTGGACGAGGAAGCCCCGCATTTCTACGCCCGCTGGAGCAACCCGAGCTGCGCCGCGCTGGGTGGCGCGGTGATCGGCCGGAGCGCGGCCATGGCCGAGTTGCGCCGCGCCTCGCTGATCCACCTCGGCGGCGCGCTGAATCCCATGGCCACCAGGCTGATCCTGCGCGGGCTGGAGACCCTGCCGCTGCGCAGGGCCGCCCACCAGGCCGGGGCCCTGGCGGTGGCGAAATTTCTGGAAGGGCATCCCCGCATCCGGCGCGTTCTCTATCCCGGCCTGCCTTCGCACCCCCAGCACGCGCTGGCCTGCCGGCAGATGCATAATTTTTCCGGGATGCTGTCCTTCCCCGCCGACGATGCCCCCGCCCTGGCGCACCGCTTCGCCGACCGGCTGAAGCTGGTGGCCTACGCGGTCTCGCTGGGCAAGACCCGCTCGCTGCTGTCCTACATTCCCGCCGAGGATCTGGCGGCCGCCTCCTTCCGCCTCGCCCCGCAGGCCGCACAGCGTTATCGCGACTGGACCGACGAGGGCACCTTCCGCCTCTCGGTGGGGATCGAGGATGCGGCCGACCTGATCGCCGACCTGGCCGCAGCGCTCGCATAGGTCCGGGGCGCCGAGCTTTGCCGGCGCGGGAAAAAGCCGGCGCGGGGGATGTTCTTCTTGCGAGCAGGAAGGACCAGGAAAGCCTCCCGCGCCGAGGCTCCGCATCCAGGACAGGCACAGCCCCCATGAACGAAGTCCCTTGTGCCTGACTGATTCTTCCTCCGGGATGACCAGGAGCGGCAGCTCGCTGTCGCGCGCGCCTCCCCGCCGTTCCTCCGCTTTCCCGGGCCGTCTTGGACGCAGACCGCGCGGCAGCGAAAAAGCTGCGTGGTATCAGAACCATTCCGAAACAAGAACTAGCCGCGCCGACGGAGCCTGCTTGCGCGGGAGAAAGTTATATGACATGTATGACAGGTCATATGGGAATGCGTCCAGTGTCCATCCCCCCGTCAATCCCGCCGAAGGGCCGGGAAAGAGCAGTGCGTGTCCCTTCGCTCGAATCCGCCCCGGACGAAGGACTCGCCGGGCGTGTCGTGGACTTTGTCCGCCACCATATTGCGGACCACAAACTCAAGCCCGGGGATCGTCTGCCCGGCGAAGAGACCATCGCCCGCACGCTGGGCATCAGCCGGCCGGTCGTGCGAGAGGCCTCCTCCACCTTGAGTGCCCTCGGCCTTGTGGAAGTCGCCCCGGGGCGCGCTCCCCGGGTGGGGCGCCTGCGGGGGCGAGTGCTGCGGCATTTCCTTGAACACGCCTTGATCACCGGCCAGGCCGAAGCCCACCACATCCTTGAAGTGCGACGCGGACTCGAGATTTCCATGGCCGCCCTGGCCGCCGCCCGGCGCAGTTCCGCGCATGTTCGCGATCTGGCCGCCCTGGCCCAGGAGATGGGGCAGAAGCTGCATGCCCCCGAGGAATACGTGGCGCTCGACCTCGAATTCCACCGCACCCTCGCGGCGGCAACCAACAACCCCTTCTACGTCCAGTTCATTGATGCCTGCCGGGCCGCCTTCGAATCATCGATGGATGCCGGTCTGCGCCACCGCTACACCGTGGCCGAGCTGAATCGGGTGCAGTCGCTCCATCTGGAAATTCTCGATGGCGTCCGGCGCGGCGATTCCCAGGCCGCCGAGAATGCCATGACGCGACACTGCGATGATGCCATGGCCGCCTTGTACCGCTGCACCATGGTGCCGCTCGTGCCTGAAAGCGGGAAGGCGGGCCATCCGGAAACCGCGTCCAAACCGCGGAAGACGGCAACGGGCGTCAAGAAAATCCCGACAAAACCACGGAACCAACGTCCAAAGGTGTAATATGCCATCAGAAATAAGTCCTGCGGCGCCCGTATTTGCGACAAAAACAATAGAAAAGGTCGGGCATTACCGCTGGACCATATGCGGGTTGCTTTTCTTCGCAACGACCATCAACTACATGGACCGACAGATCCTCGGTCTGCTGAAGCCGCTGCTGATGCAGGATCTCGGCTGGACTGAAACCGATTTCGGCGACATCGTCGCGGTCTTCTCGCTGATGTATGCCTTCGGCTATGCCGGCATGGGCCGCTTCATGGACAAGGTCGGGATCAAGATCGGCCTGCCCATCGCGGTGGCCGGATGGAGCGTCTTCGCGGCGATGCACGGATTGATGTCAACCGTAACAGGCTTCAAGATCGCCCGTGGCGGACTCGGCATCATGGAAGGCGGGAATTTCCCGGCCTCCATCAGCGCCATCCGCGAGTGGTTCCCGGCCAAGGAGCGTGCCCTGGCCACCGGAATTTTCAATGCGGGCAGCAATATCGGTGCGGTCGTCACGCCCATCATCCTGCCGGTCCTGGTTGCCGCCTTCGGTTGGCAGGTCTCCTTCCTGATCACGGGCTGCCTCGGGTTCATCTGGGTCGTGCTGTGGGTCGTTCTCTATGAGCACCCCGAAAAGCAGCGGCATCTCTCGGCCGCCGAGCGTGCCTATATCGCTTCGGATCGTCCCGCGCCGGTCGTGGAGCAGAAGGTTCCCTGGCTGTCGCTGCTCGCCTATCGCGGCACCTGGGCCTATATGGTCGGCATGTTGATGACCAGCCCGGTCTGGTGGTTCTACCTCAACTGGGTGCCGGGCTACCTCAACAAGCAGTTCGGCGTGAACATGATGGCGGCGATGGCGCCGCTGGCCACGATCTACTTCTTCGCCGATTTCGGCTCGATCGGTGGCGGATGGCTGTCGTCGCATCTGATCAAGAAGGGCATGCGGACCCTGCGGGCCCGGCGCGTGGCCATCTTCACGGTGGCGGCCTGCGTCGTGCCGGTCGCGCTCGTCTCGCAGGTGAACCATCTCTGGATCGCCGTGGGTTTGATCAGCCTGGCCGCGGCCGCACACCAGGGATTCTCCGCCAATCTGTACACCCTGGTCTCCGACACCGTGCCGTCGAACGCCGTCAGCTCCGTCGTGGGAATCGGCGGCTTTGCCGGCGGCATCTGGGGCATGTTCACTGCGCTGGCGATCGGGCGCATCCTGGATGCCACCGGGGGCAACTACATGGTCCTCTTCCTTGGTGCTTCCGCCGTCTATCCTCTCGCCGTGTTCATCATGCACCTCATCCTTCCCAAATACTCGCGCGTGGAGATGGAAAAGATGGCGGCCTGATTTTTCCGGGTGGGGTCGCGACGGCCCCACCCGCCTTGCGTGCCAGCCCCCTCACGATGCCTGTTGGAATAACGAAATGACAGATCAGGAAATTTTCAAATCTCTCTGCGAGGAACTCTACACGCCCGTGCTGGGAGACATTCTTGACGACATGGGCATGTTTCATCAATTCCTGCCGCAGCCGATCCAGCCGATGGCCACGACGATGAAGCTCGCCGGCCGTGCGATGCCGGTACTGATGATCGACGTCTACGGCAAGCAGGCCGAACCGTTCGGGAAGCTGACGCAGGCCCTCGACCAGCTACAGCCCGGGGAGATCTATCTCGCCAGCGGCGGCGACATGCGGTGCGCCTATTGGGGCGAGCTGCTCACTGCCACGGCCCGCACGCGCGGGGCCACGGGGGCCGTGGTGAACGGATTCCACCGTGACACCCCGATGGTTCTCGAACAGAACTGGCCGGTCTTCAGCCGCGGGCGTTTCGCGCAGGACTCGGGCGTGCGCACCAAGGTGGTGGATTATCGCTGCCCCATCGAGATCGGTGGCGTCTGGGTTGAACCGGGGGATCTCGTGTTCGGCGATCTCGACGGGGTCGTCATCGTTCCGGCGAAATGCGAAGGCGAGGTCATCGAGCGTGCCCTGGCGAAGGCGCGCGGCGAGAAAGTCGTGCGCCGCGAGATCGAGGCGGGCATGTCCGCCACGGATGCCTTCCGCAAATACGGAATCCTCTGATCTGGACAGGAACCATGCAGGCCTTCCGCATCCACGCCGACGACAACGTCGCAACCCTGCTCGGGGATGTCGTGCCGGGTCCGGTCCAAATCGGCGGCGAAGGAGATCTCCACTCCATCGCCGTCCTCGAAGAGATCCAGCTGGGCCACAAGGTCGCCCTGCAGGACATTGCCGCAGGGACTCCGATACGCAAGTTCGGGACAACGATCGGCGAGGCGACCCGCGCGATCCGGGCCGGGGAATGGGTGCATCTGCACAATTGCAAAAGCCGTTACGATGCACGATCGGAAACCCTGGACCTGCACTCCGGTGCAACGACGGATATGAGCTATGAGTAGCGCCTTCGAGAAAAGCTGGACCGGCTACCTTCGCGCAGACGGGCGCAAGGGAATCCGCAACCTCGTTCTCGTCATCTACACGGTCGAGTGTGCCCAGCATGTCGCCCACGCGATTGCCCGTGACGAGGAGAACGTCCAGGTCATCGGTTTTCCCGGTTGCTACGACAACCAGTACGCCATTCGCCTGGTCATGGCCCTGGCACGGCATCCCAATGTCGGCGCGGTGCTGAGCGTCGGACTGGGGTGCGAGTATGTCCAGCCCGCGCGTATCGCCGAGGTCGTTCGCGCCAGCGGCCGGCCGGCCGAAGGCTTCTTCATCCAGGAACTCGGCGGCACGCGCGCGGCGATCGCGCACGGCAAGGAGATCGTTCGCCGCCTGGGCGCCGAGATCGATGCGACCGTGCCCCGCGTGCCGATGGGGTTTGCCGATCTCACCATCGGCTGTGAATGTGGCGGTTCCGATGGAACGAGCGGTCTGGCCGGCAACCCGACGGTCGGGCGATTCTACGACAAGCTGGTCGATCGCGGCGGCCGTGCGATCTTCGAGGAGATCGTCGAGATGATCGGGCTGCGCGACGTTCTCTCGACCCGAGCGGCCGACGCCACCACCCGCGCGGACGTCGAGGCCGCCTACGACAAGGCCGAGGCCTACTGCCGCGCGGTCCGGCAGTTCTCCGTCTCGCCGGGGAATTTCGCAGGCGGGCTGACGACCATCGAGGAAAAGAGCATGGGGGCGTTTGCCAAGAGCGGATCACGCCCCATTCAGGGTGTCATCAAAGTCGGCCAGGCGCCTGCGCATGCCGGGTTGTGGCTGATGGACAGCGTGCCCGACCCGCACTTCATGAGCTTCGGCTACACCAACCCCAACGATACCGAAGGGATCATGGATCTCGCCAGCGGGGGAAGCCAGATCGTCCTGTTCGTGACGGGGCGCGGCAGTGTGATCGGGTCGCCGATTGCCCCGCTGGTCAAGATCACCGGGAACAGCCACACCTTCGCGCACATGCAGGAAGACATGGACTTCGACGCCGGGCGCGTGCTGTCGGGAGAGATGTCGCTGGACGCGGCAGCGGAGTCTCTCGCCGACCTCGTCTTCCGGGTGGCGGCCGGCGCGCCGAGCAAGCCGGAGGCGCTCGGACATCACGAATATTTCGTGATGTACAAATACCAGGATCCCCCGCGCCGCGCCTGTCGCCTCTGACCACGTCCGGATTTGACATAATCGTTCTGCACATCGGAGAGAATCATGATGGAATTTCCTCAGGCCTTCAGCCTTGCGGGGCATCGGGCCCTGATAACCGGTGGCGGCAGCGGCCTGGGGCTGGCCATTGCCCGTTGCTTCGCCGCGGCGGGCAGCGAGGTGATCGTGGTCGGTCGCGACATGGCCGCGCTGGAGAAGGCGGCGGCGGAGCTTGGCGCCAGGGCCTGCGCCAAGCATTATGACGTTACAGAAACGGAATCCGCCGCGGCGTTCGCCGCCGACGTCGAGAAATCCTGCGGCCCCGTCTCGATCGTCGTCAACAACGCCGGCAATACGGTCAAGAAGCCCTTCGGCGAGATGACCGTCGCGGAATACCGCCAGGTGCTGGATGTCCATGTGGTCGGCGCCTTCGCATTGACGAGCGCCTTCCTCGGCCAGCTGCGCCAGAGCGGGCGGGGCTCGGTGTTGTTCACCGCCTCGATGAGCTCGTTTCTCGGCATCCCGATGGTGACCGGATACGCAACGGCCAAGTCGGCCTATGTCGGCATGATCCGCTCGCTGGCGACGGAGCTGGCGCCGAAGGGCGTGCGCGTCAACGGCGTTGCCCCGGGATGGATCGATACGCCCCTGTTCCGTTTCGCCACCTCGAACGACCCTGCGCGCCTGGACAAGATCATGGGCCGCATCCCCATGAAGCGCGTCGGCGAGCCGGAGGATATCGGCTGGGCCATGACGTACCTCGCCTCCGATGCCGCCCGCTACGTCACCGGCCACATCACCGTGGTGGACGGTGGCGCGGTGCACGGATTCTGACGAGGGCGCACGACATGAAGATCACCGCCCTTGAGACGTGGCATTGCCGGCGCGATCTCTCCCTGTTTCCTGCCAGCCGTGCCGGGGCGCACATGCCCTGGGACGTGGTGGTGCTCGCCGTGCATACAGATGGCGATCTCACCGGCCATGCCTCGGCCCTGGCGGCCCGCTCGGGACGGGTCACCGAAGCCTACCTGCATGAGAACATTGCCCCGGTTCTGGCCGGGCGCGATGTGACCGACCGGGAACGCATCTGGCACGATCTCTGGACGCTCGACCGGCACCTGACGTTTTTCCCCGTCTATCTGCCGGGGCCGGTGGACGTCGCCCTGTGGGACATCGCGGCCAAGGCCGCCGGCCTGCCCCTCTACCGCTATCTCGGAGCCTGCCGCACCTCCCTGCCGGCTTACGCGAGCGGCCTGTTTCACGATTCCACCGACGAATACGTCGCCGAGGCCCTGGCCTGGCAGAAGCGTGGCATGCCCGGCTACAAGGTTCACGGTCCGGGACCGTGGCGGCGCGACATCGAAGTGCATCGCGCGCTGCGGGCTGCGGTGGGACCGGAGTGGCTGCTGTTCTCCGACCCGGTGGGGGAATACACCCTCGACGAGGCGATCCGCGTGGGGCGCGACCTCGAAGCGCAGAACTACGAATGGTTCGAGGAGCCGTTTCGGGATTTCGAACTCGCGAAATACCAGCAGCTGTGCGCCGCACTCGACATCGCGGTCGCCGCCACCGAGACGACGCGCGGCTGCCATTGGGGGGTGGCGCAGGTGATCGCCCAGAAGGCCGCCGACATCGTGCGCGCCGACGTCTCCTGGAAGGACGGCGTCACCGGCACGATGAAGATCGCGCATCTCGCCGAGGCCTTCGGTATGAACTGCGAGATTCACACCACGACGATGGCGCTGATGGACATCGCCAACCTCCACGTCTCCTGCGCCATGCGCAACTGCGCCTATTTCGAGCTGTTCGTGCCGGAGGAGCCGTTCCGCTTCCCGATGGCGGGCGCCCTGCCGATCGACGCGGCCGGACAGGCCCATGTGCCCGAAGGACCAGGCCTGGGAGTTGAACTCGACTGGGCGGAGATCGATCGGCTCTGCGTCTCGCACCGCCTCACGCAGCTGTAGCGCCGGCGCCCGGGAGGGGGGGCTGGAGGGCGTCGGGCTGGAGGATCGGGGCGGCTTGTGGCATGGTCCGGCTGCCATGAACGACGATTCCGATGAAGGCCCCCGCATCCCGGTCGGCAGCAAGAACTACATGTCCCCCGCCGGCCACGCCCGACTGGTTGCCGAGCTGCATCAACTGCTGAAGGTCGAACGCCCCAAGGTGGTGGAGATCGTCTCCTGGGCGGCGGGCAACGGCGACCGCTCCGAGAACGGGGATTATCTGTACGGCAAGAAGCGCCTGCGCGAGATCGACCACCGGGCCCGCTGGCTGACCAAGCGGCTCGATATCGCCGAGGTCGTCGATCCGGCGCAGCAGACGCGGCGGGATCGGGTCTTTTTCGGCGCCTCGGTGACCTATGTCGACGATTCGGACGTCGAGCGCACGGTGACCCTTCTCGGCGCCGACGAGGCCGACATCACGCGCGGCGAGGTCAGCCTCCATTCCCCCATCGCCCGGGCCCTGCTCGGGACGAAAGTGGGCGATGTCGTCAAGATGCGCACGCCGCACGGGCTGGAAGATGTGGAGGTGCTCCGGATCACCTACCCGATGCCCCAGGCCTGACCTCCACGCGGCACCGGCTGACACATGGCAGGAGCCGGTATCAATCGGCATCGATGCCGGTTGGTAACGAGCGACCTTCGAGGCTCCTGCTGGGCGAGACCGATCTGCTTCATGAAGGCAAGGCTGTTCCAGAAGAGAAACTTCTCGTCCAGCACGAACGCAGACGAGCTGATCGTCGATCTCTTCGCCGCCCGTCGCCCCTCACGCGGGGGCGTGGATCGAAACGTCTGGGGCGTTGATGGACGC
>CALNAL010000296.1 GCA_937874445.1 uncultured Acetobacteraceae bacterium
GATCAGCGTGCCGTCGAGGTCGAACAGCAGCGCAGGATGGGCCGGCAGGACAACGGACAAATCATCTCTCCTCGCGGACGCTTCCCACTCCAGCACATCCCGCCCCGAATGCCAGCCCCGCGGGAGGCTCCCCTGCCCTCTTCGGGTTTGCGTGACGCGCCCGCCCTCCTACAGTGCCCCGCCGATATCTTGTGCCCAGCTTTCATCATGTGACGAGGCGCCCATGCAGGTCGCGGTGATCCAGGACAACTCCGACGTGCCGGCCGGCACGATTGCCGACTGGCTGGTGACGCAACGGGGCGCCACGCTCACCACCGTACCGGCCGAGGAACTCGAAGCCCACCGCGACGCGCTCTTCGCCGCCGACCTCGTGATCGCCCTCGGTGCCCGCGAAGCGGCCTACGACACCTTCCCCTGGGTGCTCGCCCAGCGCCGCCTGCTCACCGCGCTGGCCGAGCAGAACCACGCCGTCATCGGCATCTGCTTCGGGGCACAGCTGCTCTCCTCCGCCCTCGGCGGCTATGTCGGGCGCCTGCCTTCCGGATTCCACGGATTCGTGGAGAACGACCGGGTCTTCAACCCCCGCTTCGCCGGCGCCTGGCTGCGCTGGCACGGCGACTTCTTCACCCTGCCGCCGGGCGGGGAACTCCTCTCGCGCTCCGGCGATGTCGTCACCGGCTTCCGCTACCGCCGCGCCATCGGCCTGCAGTTCCACCCGGAAGCCTGCCGCGAGGGGCTCGCGGCCTGGATCGAGCGTGCTCCCGCCGAAAACCTCCCCGACATGGACCACGCCGCCTTTCTGGAGGAACTCTGCGCGCGCCTCGAGGTCATCGCCCCCGCCCGCGACGCCCTCTACACCGAGCTTCTCCGCCTCACCGCTTGAACTGGCCGATGAGGCTGAGATCGGCGGGGCCGAGACGGTCGCGGGCGGTCCACAGCTGGTGCCAGTAGGGGTAGAGCAGCGGGGGAAGGCTCACGGCGTCGAGACGGGCGCGCTCCTCGGGAGAAAGCGCCAGGCCGGCCGCGGCGAGGTTGTCGGCGAGCTGCTTCTCGGTCCGCCCGCCGATGACCACCGAGGTGATGCCGGGGCGGCCGAGGGTCCAGGCCAGGGCCACCTGCGCGGCCGAGACACCGCGGGCCTCGGCGATGGCCACCAGCTCGTCCACCACCCGCCACAGGCGCTCCTCGTCGCGGATGGGGGGCTCGGGCCAGCCGGCCAGGCGGCGGGTGCCGGGGACGTCCTGCTTCTCGCGGCGGTATTTGCCCGAGAGCAGGCCGCCGGCGAGCGGACTCCACACCAGCACGCCGAGCCCCTGGTCGAGGGTGACGGGGATCAGCTCGTATTCGGCGTCGCGGCATTCGAGCGTGTAGTGGATCTGCTGGCTGACCAGGCGGGGCCGGCGGTCGCGCTCGGCGGTCCAGAGGGCCTTCATGATGTGCCAGGCGGAAAAATTGGAGCAGCCGACGTAGCGCACCTTGCCGGCCGCCACGAGGCGATCGAGGGCTTCGAGGGTCTCCTCGAGTGGTGTCTGTCCGTCCCATTCGTGAAGCTGATAGAGGTCGATGACATCGGTGCGCAGCCGCCTCAGGCTGGCCTCGCAGGCGGCGATGAGATGGGCGCGCGAGAGGCCGCCGCCATTGGGCCCCTCCCCCGTGGCGAAGCGCACCTTCGTGGCGAGCAGCACGCCGTCCCGGCGCCGCCCGCCCAGGGCCTCGCCGACGATCTCCTCCGAGCCGCCGGCGGAATAGACGTCGGCCGTGTCGATGAGGTTGACCCCGGCATCGAGGCAGAGATCGATCTGGCGGCGCGCCTCGGCGAGCCCGGTATTGCCGACGGAGGCGAACTTGCCGCGCCCGCCCATGGTCATGGTGCCGAGCGTGAGAACCGAAATCTTCAGGCCGGAACGACCCAGCTGGCGATATTCCATGCAGCCCTCTCCCTTGCGCGACGCCCGCCCGGTCGGCAGGACCGGACGGGCGCGGCAGGGTAGCAGAGCTTTTTCCCACCGTCAGGCGGGAAGGATCTCCAGGCCGAGGGTCTGGGCCACCAGCAGGGCGTTGAGGGCCAGCACCACCACCGTGGCGAGCGTGGCGGCCGCCTGGGTCAGCCGGTCGTTGACGAAGGGCCCCATCAGCCGGCGGCTGCCGGTCAGGCGCAGCAGGGCGATCATCGGCACCGGCAGGGTCAGGCTCAGCACCACCTGGCTGATCACCAGGGCCCGGGTGGCATCGACGCCGAGGCCGACGACGACGAAGGCCGGCAGCATGGTCACACCGCGCCGCACCCAGAGCGGAATGGAGAAGTGCACGAAGTCCTGCATGATGGCTTGCCCGGCCATGGTGCCGACCATGGAGGAGGAGGCACCGGAGGCCAGCAGGGAAAGGGCGAACACCGCCGCCGCGCCGGCACCAAGCAGGGGCACCAGGGTGTGGTAGGCGGTCTCGATCTCGGCCACGTCGGAGTAGCCGATGTGGAAGGCGGCGGCGGCCACGGCGACCATGGCCATGTTGACCATCCCGGCGATGCCCAGCGCCACCAGCACCTCGCGGTTGGAGTAGCGCAGCACGGTGCGGCGCTCCTCGTAGTTGTGGGCGGGCATGCGGTCGTGGGTGAGCGAGGAGTGCAGGTAAAGGGCATGGGGCATCACGGTGGCGCCGACGATGCCGACGGCCAGCATCACCGCGCCGGAATCGGGCAGGCGCGGCGAGGTGGCGCCGATGAACACGCCGCCCCAGGAGATCGGGGCGACGATCAGCTCGACCAGGTAGGCGATGCCGATGGCCCCGACGAAGGCGCCGATCGCCAGCTCCATCGGGCGAAAGCCGCGCCGGCTCAGCGCCAGCAGCGCGCAGGTGACGGCGCCGATGACGACCAGCGAGGGGAACAGGGCCAGCCCGGTCAACAGCGAGACGCCGATGGCGCCGCCGATGAACTCGGCGAGGTCGGTAGCCATGGCGGCGACCTCGCTGGCGAGCCACATGGCGAGCACCACCGGGGCGGGGAAGCTGTCGCGGCTGGCGGCGGCGAGCGAGCGGCCGGAGACGATGCCGAGCTTGGCGGACAGGCCCTGGAACAGCATCGCCACCAGGTTGGCCACCACCACCACCCACAGCAGCGCGTAGCCGTAGGAGGCGCCGGCCTGGATGTTGGTGGCGAAGTTGCCGGGATCGACGTAGGCGACGGAAGCGACCATCGCGGGTCCGACGAAGGGGAGGAACGCCCGCAGGCCGCGGCGCTGACCGGTCAGGCTCTCGTGCCCGGCGGCCAATGTGCGCTCCGACCAGCTTGGCGTGTGCAGAACGGTGTCGCTCATCCCTCGTCCCCTTTCGTCCGGCGCCCCGGACGATCGAATTTGTAGCCTTTGCTACAACGTAAGAGGGAATGTAGGCCCTGACCCAGCCATGTCAATGATAATCACTCTCAACGTCGCCCCGATCCGGCTTGAAATCCGCACCCGGCCATCACAAGGTCGTGCCAACTCCTGGAGATTCCCCCGTGCCCGGCCAGCCTCCCTCCCCCGACGCCGATCCGCTGCCCGAGGCTCCCGCCCAGGCGCGCCGCTTCGGCAAGACCCGCGACGCGCTCTCGATGGCGCTGCTGGAGGATTACGTCGAGCTGATCGCCGACCTGCAGGGCCCGACCGGCGCGGTCCGCCCGGTGGACATCGCCCGCCGGCTGGGGGTGTCGCACGTCACCGTCATCAACACGGTGGCCCGGCTCCGGCGCGAGGGGCTGGCGAGTTCGCGCCCCTACCACGGGGTCAGCCTGACCGAAGCGGGGCTGGCGCTGGCGCGGCGGGTGCACCGCCGCCACCGCCTGGTAGTGGATCTGTTGCGGGCCGTGGGGGTGCCGGAGGAGGCCGCCGAGCAGGATGCCGAGGGCATCGAGCACCACGTCTCGGAAGCGTCCCTGGCCGCGTTCTCGCGCTTTCTCGGCCGGAGCGCCTGATGCCGATGCGCCTCTCCGTGCCCCGGCCTCGACTTGCCGAACCGAGAGGAGGCCGGCGCGCATAGGCAGCGCACGGCCGTGCCCAAGGAGGAAACAAAAGGACCCGACATGAAGAAAACAACGCTCTTCCGGCAGCTCGTCCACGCCCCGGAGATCCTGGTCATGCCCTGCTGCTACGACGGACTTTCGGCCCGCGTGCTGGAGCAGAGCGGCTTCAAGGCGATCAGTTGTGCCGGCTACGGTCTTTCCGGCAGCCTGCTCGGGCAGCCCGACATCGGGGTGCTGACCGGCCCCGAGATGATCACCCAGTACGGCCACATCGCCGACGCGGTCGAGGTGCCCGTGTTCGTGGACATCGACACCGGCTTCGGCGACGTCAACAACGTCATCCGCGCGGTGCGCGACTGCGAGAAGGCGGGGCTGGCCGGCCTGTTCCTGGAGGACCAGACCTACCCCAAGCGCTGCGGCCACATGGCCGGCAAATCCGTGATCCCCGCCGAGGACTACCTGCCCAAGCTCAAGGCCGCCCTGTGGGCCCGCCGCGACCCCGACTTCGTCATCATGGCGCGCACCGATTCCTACGCCATCCACGGCCTCGAGGAGGCGCTGCGCCGCGCCCGGCTCTATGCCCGTGCCGGGGCGGACATGGTGTTCGTCGAGGCGGTCCACACGCCCGAGGAGATGAAGGCGGTCAACGCGGCGTTGGCCGAAACGGGCACGCCGAGCATGGCCAACATGATCGAGGGCGGCCAGACCCCGCTGCTGCCGGCCGCCGAGCTGCAGGCCCTGGGCTACAGCGTGGTGGCCTATCCGTGCGGCGCAGCCTACGCCGCGGTGAAGGCCGTGCAGGAATGGGCCGCCTGCCTCAAGGCACAGGGCTCCACCCGCGACTTCCTCCCGCACATGCTCAGCTTCGACGCGTATTTCCGCTTCATCGGCGCGCCGGAAATCCGCGCACGCGAGAAGCTGTTCTCCTGAACGCGAGCACCGGGAAGGGAAGGCAAGGCAAGGACTTCTTTTTCCTGAAGGAAAAAGAAGCAAAAAGGACTTTGTTCATTTGGCTCCGCGTCTGACACAGGCGCGGAGCCTAAACGAATAAAGCTTTCCTGGTTCTCCTTTCCCGAAAGGAGAACACCTTCCTTGCCTGGCGGCCGCGCCGGGGATCAGGCGTTGAGCGCGGCGTCTGCCAGGGCGCCGTCGAGGCGTTCGATCATGGCGTCGATCTCGGAATCGCTCACTGTCAGCGATGGCATGAAGCGCAGGCTGTCGGGGCGCGGGCCGTTGATCAGCAGTCCCCGGCGGAAGGCGGCGTTGACCACCGCCTTGGAGACCGGCCGGCCCAGGTCGAGTGCCAGCAGCAGGCCCTGGCCGCGCACCGTGCCGCAGCCGTGCTTGGCCGAAAGCCGGTTGAGAGCCGAGGTCAGTCGCTCGCCGGCCTCACGCACCCGGGCGAGGAAGGCCGGACGCGACACCTCCTCCACCACCGCGCACCCCACCGCCGCCATCAGCGCGTTGCCGCAGAAGGTGCCGCCCTGGTCGCCGTAGTCGAAGCAGCACACGCTCTGGTCCGCCACCAGCGCCGAGATCGGCACGCCCGCGCCGAGCCCCTTGGCCAGGGTGAGGATGTCGGGGTGGATGTCGGCATGCTCGAAGGCGAACATCCGTCCGGTACGGCCGATGCCGGTCTGCACCTCGTCGAGGATCAGCAGCAGGTTGTTCGCGCGGGTCAGGGCGCGCAGCCCCTGGAGGAAGGCGTTGCCGGCCGGCCAGACGCCCGCCTCGCCCTGGATGGGCTCCAGCATCACCGCCACCGTCTTGGGCCCGATCGCCGCCTTCACCGCCTCGAGGTCGCCGTAGGGCACCTTGATGAAGCCGGGCACGCGCGGCTCGAACAGCCCGTCCCAGACCGCCTTGCCGGAGGCCGACATGGTCGCCAGGGTCCGGCCGTGGAAGCCGTGATCCATGGTGATGATCTCGTAGGCGCCGTCCTTGTGCCTGGAGCCCCACTTGCGGGCCAGCTTGATCGCCCCCTCGTTGGCCTCGGCGCCGGAGTTGGCCAGGAACACCTGGTGCAGCCCGGAAAGCTCCGTGAGCAGGCCGCACAGCTTGACCATCGGCTCGTTGTAGTAGCTCGGCGAGCAGTTGATCAGCTGCGCCGCCTGCAACGCCAGCGCGTCGGTGACGATCTTGGGGCAGTGGCCGAGGCAGTTGACCGCCCAGCCCTGGATGAAGTCGAGCCAGGTGCGGCCATCGCGGTCGGTGAGCCAGGACCCCTGGCCGGAGGCGAACACCACCGGCGGGCGCGGGGCGATGTCCATCACGGCGGCAAACGGGTTCGAGACGGACGGGTTGGGATTGGTCATGGCGGGCTCCTTTGGGGGCGTCGCGGCCGAGCGGGGGCCCGGATACACAAAGCCCCCGTCGGATTCGACGAGGGCTGGTTGGGTCAGACGGCTGCGGTCATTCTATCGCACACGCCATTCCCCGGCCCTCGTCTGCAAACGGGGACGTCGGCGGAGAATGTGCAGGGTGGCGAGATGCGGCATGGGCGTGACCCTGCACCGGGGTACGGAAAGGTGTCAACCGCGCCTGGCGCAGGCCGGCCCCCGCCGGGGCGGGAGGCGAAGCGGACGCAAAGAGGGGCTCTCGGTGGATTTTTCTTGTCGCCGTACAGTCGGGCCGCGCTATCGTGACGTTCCATGGTTACATCAGACGTCGTGCAGGTCAGGACGTTTTCTCCTCGGAACGACAAAATGGTTCCGACGGTGGTTCGTGCCGGCCACGTTCCTCCCGCCACGACAATCGCCGGCCTGGACGCGGGGGAAGCCCCGCAGGCCCGCATGCGCGATCTCCTGCGTGACTGCGGCTTCTCCCTGCCGGAGGAGACGCCTGGCCTCGACCTCCGGCCGGCCCGGGCGGATGCCTGGCCCGGGCTCGACCTGCCGCTGGCCGTAGCCCTGCTGGCAGCGGCGGGGCTGGTGCCACGGGCGGCGGCCGAGGGCGCCGTATTCGTCGGCACGCTCGACGACAGCGGGCAGATCGGGCCCGTGGTCGATGTCGCCAGCATTGCCGCACAATCGGTCGTGCGCGGATTGCCGCTGTTCTGTGCCGACTACCAGGCCGAAGAGGCAGCCGAGATCGGGGGCGATGTCTATGCCCTGCACGACATCCATGAGCTGGTCGAGCACCTTGCGGACCGCACGCGCCTGGTACCGACCGGAGCCGTATGGGGCACCCCCTCACCCCACCCCGTAGGCGAGCTGGCCGAGAACCTCTCCTCGGTGGAAGCGCCGGTCGGCATCCCGGGAGCGCCGGGGCCGGCCTCCTCCGCGGAGCCCACGCCCGCGGTCTTGTCGCCCCACTTCCCCTCGATCGGCCCCTTCGGCCATCGCGGACGGATGCGCACGCGCGTGCTGGAACGTGGCGCCACAGCGCTGGCCGACTACGAACTGCTGGAGATGCTGCTCTTCCTCGCCTTCCAGCGCGGCGACACCAAGCCGCTGGCCAAACGGCTGATCAACCGCTTCGGCTCCTTCGGCGCGGTGATCGCGGCCTCCGGTCAGGCGCTGCTGACCGTCGAGGGGGTCAACAACCACGTCGCCACCACGATGATGACGGTCCACGAGGCCGCCGTGCGGATGGGCCGCGCCGAGCTGATGGCCCGCCCGCTGCTCAACAACTGGGACCGCCTCATCACCTATCTCAACACGGTGCTGGCGCATGAGCCGGTGGAGCATTTCCGCGTGCTGTTCCTCGACACGCGTAACCGCCTGCTGGCCGACGAGCAGCAGGGCCGAGGCACCGTCAACCACACGCCGGTCTACCCGCGCGAGGTGGTCCGCCGGGCCCTGGAGCTGCACGCCACCGCGATGATCCTGGTCCACAACCCCCCCAGCGGCGACCCCACCCCTTCCCGCAACGACGTGGAAATGACCGCCCAGGTCCGCCGCGCCGCCGAGGCGCTCAGCATCGTGCTGCACGACCACATCATCGTCGCTCCCGGAGGCTGGCGTTCGCTGCAGCAGGCGGGGCTTCTCAAGTAGAAAACTGAGGAATCCCCGCCCTATCTCCAGCGTGCCAGGCGGTCGATGGCTTCGGCCATGTCGGCCTCGGGGCCGCAATAGGAAAAGCGCACGTAGCGATGGCCGCGGGTGCGGTCGAAGTCCACGCCGGGGCTGGCGGCGATGCCGGCCTCGGCCAGCATGCGGGCGCAGAAGTCGCGGCTGTCGTTGGAGCGCTCGGAGATATCCGCGTAGATGTAGAAGGCGCCCTCCGCTGCGGACAGGCGCGGGAACCCCACTTCCGGCATCGCCGCCAGCAGCAGGTCGCGCGAGCGGCGGTAGCGGGCGATGTTGGCCTCCAGCTCGTCGGTGCACTCCATCGCCGCCTCGGCCGCCACCTGGGCGATATGCGGGGCCGAGATGAAGAAGTTCTGTGCCAGGCACTCCACCGGCCGCAGCAGGTCCTCGGGCAGCACCATCCAGCCGATGCGCCAGCCGGTCATGGAAAAATACTTCGAGAACGAATTGATAACCACCGCCGAGGGACTGAGCGCGGCGGCCGTGGCCAGCGGGGCGTCGTAGTTGAGGCCGTGGTAGATCTCGTCGGAGATCAGTCGCACGCCGTTGCGGTGGCACCAGCGGGCAATGTCGGCCAGTTCGCGGGGATGAAGCATGGTACCGGCGGGATTGCAGGGACTGGCCACGATCAGTCCGTCGGGCCGGGGAGAAAGCGCCTCCAGCATCGCCACGGTGGGCTGGAAGCGGCTTTCCGGCCCGGACTCCATCAGCACCGGTTCCATGCCGAGCGCGGTCAGGATGTTGACATAGGGCGGATAGAAGGGCGTCGCCATGGCGATGCGGTCGCCGGGGTCGAAGGCGGCGAGAAAGGCCAGCGGGAAGGCTCCCGAGGCCCCCATCGTCACCGCGATGCGCTCGGGAGAAACGGTCGTGCCGTACCACTCGGCATAGTGGCGCGCGAGGCGCTCGCGCAGGCTGCGCAGGCCGAGCGACTCGGTGTAGCCCATCGGGCGGCGTTCCTGCAGGGCCGCGATCACCGCCGCCTCAGCCCCGGCCGGGGCCCCGGTGCCGGGCTGGCCGATCTCCATGCGGATGATGTCCGGCATGCCCGCGGGCAGCTCCGCCTGGCGGGCATTGGCCGCGGCGATCACGTCCATCACCATGAAGGGCGGTGCACTGGCGCCGCGTCCGGTCTTCAGGGTCACGGCAATCTCCTTTCGCCCGAGGGGGCCGATCCCAACGCTTGAACCCCAGGCGTTGGGTGAATCGGCCCACCCAATAAAAGCCTCGTGGTCTGAAGCCGACGGTTCCTTTCGTCCCCGCCGGATCACGATCTGCTCTCGTGTCCTGATTCCGAAGTCCTGTAGCCTGCGAAATCAGGACACTTTCTTTTCATTCCAGTGGCCTGCTGATCCGCTCCGTCCACCGCTGATGCGGCGAACTTCGCGGGCAGGACACTAGTTGGAGCCGAGTGCCAGCCCCGCCATGCGCGGATCGACTGTCCAGCCGCAGCTGTCTTCGTCGCCCGGCAGGTAGCCGGAACAGCCGAGCACATTGGCGCGACCGGGATCGGGGGCGAGGCGCAGCACCGTGCGGCGAGTTTCCCGCCGGGCCTCGGGCACGCCCAGCACCGGATCCACACCGCCCTGGCGGAAGTCGCCGAAGGGGACCCGCACCGGCAGCTCGGCGTTGAGCACCTGGCGCACTCCGTCGGCGGCGGCCACCGGCGCGCCCTCCTGGCCGGTGCCGGTCGCGGCGCCGTGGAAGGCCTCGATGTTGGAATTGTAGCCGATCGCCACGCTCAGCAGCGGCTCCGGCGCCGCCGCCGGAGAGGCCGCCAGCACCACCCCCGTGCCGGGAGCGATCCGCCCGGTGCCGAAGAGGTTGTTCATGCTCAGCGCACAACCGACCACCTCGCCGCTGCGGTCCATCGCGAGAAAGGCGGTGGAGGCGGGCAGATGGCCGAGCGCCGGGGCAGTCGGCGCCGGGCCGTTGAGCAGCGCTTCCATCGAAACCCCGCCCCGCCGCCAGGCCGCCGCGGCGGCCAGGGCCTTGGCCTGCGCCCCGGCGAGATCGTCGGGCGCGGCCTGCAGGGCCTTGAAGGCCACCGCCGTGGCCAGGCCGCCATCGACCGGCAGGAAGGCGACCGAGTCGCCCTTCCGGCCGGGAACCTCGATCGGCGCCGCCCAGGCGGGCAGCGCTGCCCGCAACGCGGGCTCGGTCACGCCGCCCACCGCCGCCGTCGCCGCCCGCGCCAGCCGCCGCTGCCGCGCGCCGGACTAGAGATGCCCCACGCCGGCCAGACGCATCTGCCCCAGCGTCGCCGCCAGGTCCGGTTGGCGCACCAGGCTGCCCTCGGGCAGCGGTCGGCCGGAAGCGTCGAGGAAGATGGCCCGCGCCAACGGGTCTCCGCTCAGCGGCCCGGCCACCACCGCGAGGTCGCGCGCCAGCGCCCGGCTCATCGGCACGCCGTCGCGTGCCGCCTGCTCGGCCCGGATGGAAATCTGCTCGAAGGGGAGCTTGCCGTAACGCGCGCTCAGCGCGTACAGCCCGCGTGCCATCAGCGGCACCGCGGCCGGACGGTCGCCCGTGCCGCCGCCCGGAGGCGCCACGAACAGCACCGCCTCCGGCTTGCCCTTGTTGATGCTCTTCGTGTCGGGATTGTAGACGAGGCAGGCGCCGCCCCCGCCCAGGCTGGCCCGTGAGGGCAGGGTGACCGAAAGCATCAGCCCCATCGCGATGGCCGCATCGGCTGCCGTGCCGCCGGCGGCAAGCACGTCGCGTCCCGCCAGCGCGGCCCGCGGCTCATCGGCCGAAACCCCGCCCAGGAAGCCCTTGACGTAGCCCGGCTGCCCCTGCTGCGGGCCGGAGCTGCCGCCCACCATCAGGTTGCCGACCGAATTCCAGGCCGAATTCGCGCTGTCGCAGGCGCTTGTGCCCAGCGTCGTGGCCAGCGCGGCCACGCCGAGCAGGGCACGCGCCCCGCGCCGCGCGAGAGTATTTGTCATATCGGTCCGTCTGCTGCGCATCCCCACCGCCCGTCGCTCGCTCTGCTTCGTGCTCGCCGGGCTGTGTGCCGGCAGCCTTCCCGTGAAAGGTGCACGCCCAGAGCCGCGGCGACAAGCTCGTGGTTACCCGCGACGCCGAAACCGGAACCCTTCCGCGGCCCTCGCCGTCCGCTACGGCGTGCCGCGGGAATCCCGGATGCCCTGGTGCGCATCGTCCTTAACTGCGGGACGCTGCCATAAACTCGTTCGCCAGCCCCGGCAACCGCCTGTTCATCCACGCCTGCCCCGCCCGGCCGGCCTCGCGCCGGCCATCTCGCTCTGGTCGCGCGAGCCATGGTAGAAGGC
>CALNAL010000297.1 GCA_937874445.1 uncultured Acetobacteraceae bacterium
CATACGAGATCTGCGCATGTCTCGTGGGCTCGGAGATGTGTATAAGAGACAGTCGGTGCCCCGCCCGATGGTGCGGAACAGCGGCCCCTTCGGGTTGGCCGCGATCCCGGTCCCCTCGATGTAGGCGTTCAGATAGGCCTTCAGGTTGTGGTGGCAGGGCATGGCGTGCTCCTGCCGCCCTTCTCGTGCAACCGCCCCCACAACCGGCGGTTCTGCACGCAGGCGTCCTCGACCCTCATCCCCAGCGCCGCGCCGATCCGCGCGAAGGAATAGACCATCAGCCCGATCAGCGCCCGGTCGCGCAGCCCGGCCGGCATGGTGACGTCGATGGCGTCCAGCAGGACGCGGGCCTCCTCCGGCTCCAGGACCGGCGTCTTGCCGCGGCGCACGACATAGGCCGGACCGCGCACCGAGGCGGCCGGGTTGACGGCGATCCCCTGCCCCGTGACCAGCCAGTCGAAGAGGTGCCGCACCGCGGCGAGGCGCTGCTTGGCGGTCGCGGCGGCAACAGCGGCTCCCACATGGTCTCGACAACTCGTTGGAATCACATCAGATCGTGGGCGCTCAATTTTCGTTCCGAAATCGTTCTCAGACAGCCTCTGAGGCTCCGCGCCTGTGTCAGCCGCGGAGCCAAAGAGGAAAAAGTCCTTTTTGCTTCTTTTTCCTTCAGGAAAAAGAAGGCCTTCCTACCCTTCCCTTCCCTTCCCGGCGTGGCGCCGCATCACAGCAGCACCGCCGGCAGGATCGCGGCCACCCCGGGTACGACCAGGGCGAGCAGCCCCGCCAGGATGAGCGAGCGGCGGAACAGAGCGTTCTGCTGCGTCTCGTCGGCGTACCCCACCACCAGCGTGCCGGCGGCGTGGATGGGGTTCACCACGCTCAGCGTGGCCGGCGCGGCCACGGCGGCGATGATGAGGGTGAGGTCCTGCGAATGGCCCATGATGGCAAAAAGCATGGGCATCACCAGGCCAATGACGCCGATCGTCGAGGATTCGATGTTGCACAGGATGGCCGTCAGATAGGCGATCACGAAGATCAGCAGCACCTGGCTGCTGGTCAGCGCCAGCAGGGCGGACTGGATGGCATCCATGGTGCCGACCTTCTGCATGGTGCCGATGAAGACGAGCAGGCCGCACAGGACGATCACCGCATTCCAGGGCACCTTGCGGAAGAAATACGAACTCTTGCCCGGGAAGATCATCAGCAGCAGGAGGGCCAGCGACAGCGAGGTCAACCCGACATCGGCGCCGGCGAAGATCACCAGCCCGACGAAGACCGCGATCGCGAGCCCGGAGCACAGCGCGTAGGCCGGCTGCAGGGTGGCCCCCGCCTCGTCGCCGCCGGCGCTCGCCCGGATCAGGAGAAAGCCGCGTGTCCCCGCCGCACGAATGCCGGACTCCGCGTCGGCCTCGTAGAGATGCGCGGCGCTGAACACCACCTGGAAGACCAGGACGACCGCGAAGGCGATGACCATGCCGATCGCCCAGACGGTCCACGGCGCATACTGCACGTTGGCGATCCGGGCCGCCTCCAGGATCACCGAGCCGCACGGATTGAACGGCGAAAGGGCCGCGACATTGGCGCCGACGATGACGGCCATCTCGCTGATGAAGAACAGCGGCGGATGGCGCCGGCTGAGCGCCGCGACGATGGGCACGAGCAGGGTGATCGGGGCGGTGGACAGCGCCCCCACGCTGGAAACCGCCGCTCCCAGCGCGAAACCGGCCCAGGGGATCAGCACCGTGCGTTCGCCGATGAGCCCGTACACCTTGTTGACGAACCAGGTGAGCCCGCCACTCTTCTCCAGATGGGTGAACAGCAGCGAGACGCCGACGAGGAGCGTGAAGATCGAAGCCGGGAAGTAGAGATATGCCTGTTTGACAGTCACGGCCGAGATCAGCACCATGACAAAAGCCGCGCCGAAGCCCAGCAGCCCGATATTGACGCGTCGCCATATGGCGAAGGCCAGGGCCAGGAACAGAAGGACGAGAGAGGCCACCTGATAGGTGTTCATCATGCCGCCTGCATGTTTCTCAGTGCGTTGATAGAGACCGGCGCCCCCATGGGGAGAGCCCGGGGGTAGGTCGTGCGCGAAGCCGCAGGGCCCGATTCAGGGGCCGGCGTAGTGCGTGCCAAGCGCCGTGAAATGGGAGGTCCGGACGAGGTCCTGCCGCTCCGCGAAGCCGGCCAGCAACGGACCCTCGTCCATGCGCCCCTGCTCCTTGAGGGCGGTGAGCGCGTGCCGCATGCCGAGGATGGCACTCTGCAGCGCCACGTTGGCGTAGAGCGTCATGGCGAAACCCATGGCGGCCAGCTCCGCCTGATCGACGATCGGCGTCTTGCCGCCCACGACCATGTTGACCACCTGCGGCGCCGGCAGCCGGGCAATCGCCGCCAGCTCCTCCTTGCCGCGGGGCGCCTCGACGAAAAGAATGTCCGCTCCGGCCTCGATGTAGCGCTGCGCCCGCTCGAGCGCCGCCTCGAGCCCTTCCACGGCACGGGCATCGGTGCGTGCCATCACCAGGGTTTCCTCCGACTGGCGGGCATCGACGGCAGCGTGGATCTTGCCGATCATTTCGCCAGCGTCCACCACGCTCTTGCCGTCGAAATGGCCGCAGCGCTTGGGGCTGACCTGGTCCTCCATCTGGATGGCGTCTGCCCCGGCCCGCTCCAGCACGCGCACGCTGTGGCCCACGTTCACCGCGTTGCCGAAGCCGGTGTCGGCATCGACGATCAGTGGCAGCGTCGTGACCTCGCGGATGGCGGAGGTCACGCCGGCGAGCTGGGTGAGGTCGATGAAGGCGAGATCGGGCAGGCCCAGCCCCATGTTGGTCACGCCGGCGCCGGTGACATAGATCGCCTCGAACCCGAGCGTCTCGATGAGGCGGGCGGCCAGGGCATTGGGCGCCCCGGGCACCAGGACCGCACGCTTCTCCGCCAGCAGGGATTTCAGGGACATTCTGTTTCCTCGTTGTTCGTTTTTGATCGTCCCGCTATTGGGCGTGGACAGCTGGTCAGATGTCAAATATATATATTAGCGGATATACATATACTGGATATATGGATGGATCGACGCCATCTCCGCTGCCTGATCGCCCTCGACGAGGAAGGCAGCATCACCCGGGCGGCCGAGCGCCTCGGCATCGCCCAGCCTCCGCTTTCGATGCAGATCAAGGGGCTCGAGCGGGAAATCGGCGTGCCGCTCTTCGCGCGCCAGCCACGCGGCGTTGTCCCCACGCCGGCCGGGCGCGTGCTCATCGCGCGGGCACGCGAGATCGAGCAGGCCTTCCAGCGCGCCCAGGACGAGGCCCGCCGCATCGGCGAGGGCCGGGCGGGACGGCTGCGCGTCGGATTCACGGAAAGCGGTATTTTCAACCCGGTCGTCATCCGGGTCATCCTGGAGTACCGGGCGGCCTATCCCGGCGTCGATCTCGCGCTGGAGGAGCATCTCTCCACCGAAATGATCGCGAAGCTCGCGCGCGACGAGCTGGACCTCGGCTTCGTGCGCCCTCCCCTCCCCCCGGAAGAAGGATGGACCGCCTATCCGGTCGCGCGCGAGGCGATGGTCGTGGCCCTGCCCCTGTCACATCGTTTCGCCTCCAGGACGTCGTTGCACCTGGAGGAGTTGGCCGACGAGACCTTCGTGTTTTTCCACCGCCGGGTCCGCCCGGGCCTGACGGACCGCATCATCTCGGCCTGCGAGAGGGCCGGCTTCGCGCCGCGCACGGGGCAGGTGGTGCCCAAGATCACCTCGGCGCTGCGGATGGTCGCCGTCGGCGCGGGCATCACCATCGTTCCCGCCTCCCTGGTGGGATTCGGGGCCGGCGGGGTGGCGTTCGTGGCGCTCGGGGGAAGCGGGCTTTCGGCCGAGATCGTCCTGCTGGGCCGCGAGAATCACCCCTCCGCGGCAGCGCAAAATTTCATCCGGCAGATCGCCCCCGCCAGGCCAGGCGGCTCCCCCGACCGCAGCTAGAGTCTACCGTCCGGCGCGGACGGTGTTGAGCAGAGGCCGGCCTGTCGCGAGATTCTTCACATTGGCAACGATCGTGTCGCGCCGGCGCAGCACCATGCCGCTGGTCCAGCCCGACATGTGCGGTGTCATGGTGATGTTGTCGAGTTCCTGGAAGGGCCGGTGGCCAGGCAGGGTCTGCGAGAATTGCCCCGCCGGGGGATAGACGTACCACGTGTCGATGACCGCGCCGGCGATACGACGGGACTTGAGGGCATCGTAGAGCGCCTCCTCGTCGATGACCGGACCGCGGCCGACGTTGATCACCACCGTGGAAGGCCGCATGGCCGCGAAGGCATCGCGTCCCAGCAGGCCGCGCGTCTGCGGCAGGTCGGGCAGGGAACAGACGATGAAATCGGCCGCGGCACAGAACTCGGCGAGCCGCTCGAGGGGATAGCTCGCGGCGAGCGGGGCTTCTGGCGGCAGCGGGCTGCGGTTGGCAGCGATGACGCGCATGCCCAGCGCGTCGGCCAGGGCGCCGATGCGCCGGCCGATGTGGCCGTAGCCGACCAGACCGAGGGTGCGTCCCGCGAGTTCTCCGTGCAGCGAGTCGGGATGCGCCGACCAGTAGACCCATTCGCCCTTGCGCAGCTCGGCGTCGGCGCGGTTCATCGGCACGACGTGGCGCAGCATGGCGGCGACGACGTATTCGCCGATCGCCACCTCGTGGCCGTAGCAGTTGCACAGCGGCACGCCTGCCGGCAGGGCGGCCTGATCGATGCCGTCGATGCCTGCCCCGGGAACCTGGAAGAGCCGCAGCCCGGGCAGCGGCGGCAGCGTGGCATTGTAGCTGCTGCTGACCATGACCTCGGCGGCGGAGAAGGTGGCCCGCTGGGCCTCGCCCTGCAGCACGTCAGGCAGACGGAAGATTTCGCAGTCGGCCCCAAGGAGGGGTTCGATTCCTTCGGCATAGAGAGCCGCGTTGGCTCCGTGAAAAACCACTTTCATGGGGTATTTCCTTGCAAGAAGCTCCCCCCCGCGGGCGACGCGCGCCGCGCGGGAGGGAAGCCAAGGGAGTCAGGCCGCAGGCGCGTCGATGGAAGTCTTGGGACAGACGCAGAAGAACAGCACGGCATAGACGATCAGGAACGCGGCCATGATGTACATCCCGAGCTGCATTCCCGCATACCCGACAACCAGGGAGCCAAGGATTCCCGAGAAGCTGCCGCAGGAGTTGATCATGGCAAGCCCGATCGCGCAGGCCGGACCGGTCAGCAGTCGCCCGGGCACGGTCCAGTAGATCGGCATCAGCGAAAGGATGCAAGCCGTGGTCAGCGAGAGCATGGCCAGCGCAAAGATGAAGTGGCTGCCGTAATAAGTGGCGGCAAACAGGCAGATGCCGCCGAGCAGTCCGGGGAACGTGCCGTGCAGCCGGTGCTCACGGCGACGCTCGGCGTGCAGCGCGTAGAGGCGCATGGCGATCGCCGCCACGGCATAGGGAATGGCGGTGAGCAGCCCGATGGTGAAGTCGTTGTTGATTCCGGAATTCTTGAAGAGGGTCGGCATCCAGAAGGTGAGGCCGTAGAAGCCGGTGTTGAACATAATCATCGTCACGCACAGCAACCACACGCGCGGGTTGAGCAGCATGGCGCCGACACCTCCGACCTTGTGCGTCGCCTCGGTGGTGACGCCGGCCTCGATGAAGCGCTTCTGGGGCTCGCTCAGCCAGGAAACGTCGGCCGGCTTGTTGCGCAGCATCACCAGGATGACGATGCCGAGAATGACCGCCGGCAGCCCTTCGAGGACGAACAGCCAGTGCCAGCCTGCGTAGCCGGCCACCCCCGTCATGAACTGGAGGATGGCGCCCGAGATCGGCGCGCCGAGGATGATGGCGAAAGGCAGGGCCATCAGGAAAAGCGAATACATGCCGCTCTGGCGTTTCGCGGGAAGCCAGGAGTTGGTGTAGTACATCACTCCCGGAACGAATCCGGCCTCGCAGACGCCGAGCAGGAAGCGCAGGCAGTAGAAAGCCGTGGCGTTGCGGGAAAACACCATCGCCATCGAAACGAGGCCCCAGGTGATCATGATCCGGCTGATCCACAGCCGGGCACCGACCTTGCGCAGGATCATGTTCGAGGGGATCTCGAAGATCATGTAGGCCCAGAAGAAGATGCTGGCGCCGAGAGCGTAGGTCTTGTCGCTGAAGCCGAAATCGGCCGCCATCTGCAGTTTGGCGATGCCGATGTTCACGCGGTCAAGGTAGGACAGCATGAACCCGAGGAAAAACAGCGGAACGATCCGCCAAATGACCTTGCGGTAGAGGGCATCCTCCGCCGCCGGAGCGATTGGCCCAGCCTGCTGCGCGCACATGTCTTGGGACATTTTCCCCATCAACTTTTGAGAACATTGATTCAAGAAGATAAAAGAAAGAACCGGCCCCCCCGCTGAGGAAGGGGCCGGGGGGCGGTCAGACGAAGGAGATCTGGACCTTCATGGCCCTGGCACGATCGCCGGCGAGGGCGAAGGCCTCCTTGAACTGGGCGGAGGGGAAAGTCGCGGTGATCAGGGGACGGACGTCGATCAGGTGGCTGTTGAGCATGCCCACGGCCTGGCCGAATTCCTCATGGAAACGGAACGAGCCGCGCAGATCCAGCTCCTTGGCGGTGATCTGGTTGATCGGCAGCGTCATCGCGGCGCCGCTGTTGCCCACCTGCATGAGAATGCCGCCGGGACGCACCACGTCGATGGCGCCCTGCACCGCCTTCTCCGCGCCGGACGCCTCCAGCAGGATGTCGAAATGCCCCTTGTCGGCGCCATAGGCCGCCAGCTCGTCGGGGGCCTTGAGCGTGTTGATGGTACGGTCGGCTCCCACCTGGCGGGCCACCGCCAGCGCCTCGTCGGCAATGTCGGTGGCAACGATCTCCGCCGCCCCCGCCCGCCGCGCCGCAAGGACCAGCAGCGTGCCGATCGGTCCGCAGCCCGTCACCAGCACGCTCCGGCCCAGCACCGAGCCGGCCCGGCGCACCGCATGCAGCGCGACCGACAACGGCTCGCTCATCGCCGCCTCGCCGTCGCTCACGTCGTCGGCCACCTTGAAGGCCTGCCAGGGCTCGATCACGATGTCCTGGCGGAAGGCGCCGCTGATGTGCGGGGTGGGCATCGCGCTCCCGTAGAAGCGCATGTTGAGGCACTGGTTGGGCTTGCCCTCCAGGCAGTAGCGGCAATGTCCGCAGGGCCGGCTCGGGCTGATGGCAATGCGCTCGCCCGGCTTGAAGCCGCTCACTTCGCGGCCGACCTCGGCGACAACCCCGGAAACCTCGTGGCCCAGAACCATCGGCTCGCGCACCCGCACCGTGCCGAAGCCGCCGTGCTGGTAGTAGTGCAGGTCCGAGCCGCAGATGCCGCCGGCCCGCACATGCACCCGCAGCTGCGCCGTGCCCAGCGGCTGGGTTTCCACCTCTTCCAGACGCAGATCGTGCGGTGGATGAATGACGAGAGCTTTCATGACACGTGTCGCCTTCCAGCTGTTCCGGGGGCCGGACAGAGCGTTGTTCCACCCGCCCCGGGGAAAGTTTTGCCGTAACGCCGGCCGCTCCGCCTTCGCCCCGACACATCGGGGCGACGCCTCGCGGCCTCGGGGAGCCCTCCCGGTCCGGAAAAATTCGTTCCGGCTCGGGAAGGCCATGCCCTCACTCCGCC
>CALNAL010000298.1 GCA_937874445.1 uncultured Acetobacteraceae bacterium
GATCTACACCTAAGCCTTCGTCGGCAGCGTCAGATGTGTATAAGAGACAGCCCCCCAGCCGTGCGCATAAAGCAAAGGCCAGGGCTCCGCCCTGGACCCGCCCCCTTGGGTCCCAGTGGGGGCCGGGAGGCCCTTGGAACCCGGTCCTTGGCCCACGTCGTCGTTTTTCTGCGGTGCGTCGCGCCCCCGGCCCCCTCTGAAGCCGACGGATTTCAGGGCGCCGCGCGCCGCAATTATCACGAATAATGCATCAATAAACTACAAATATCCGTAATTTCATACTTTTACGTATGAATCATAGCGATCCGCCCCGCGCTCCCTTCCCGACTCTTTCAGTCCCGTTGCCTCTTTTCCTCGGCGCGCGGCCCCTATCCGGCGAGTCCGAGCAGCCGGGCCGAACGCAGGATGACTCGCCGTGTTTCCGCATCGGGAGCGAAGGGGTCGAGGCCGGCGAGCGGCACCCAGCGCAGGTCGGCGAGGTCGTCGCCGCTGCGGGCGGTGCCGCCGGCCCACAGGGCGCAGAAATCGACGATGGTGTAATGGAACTGCACCCGTCCGGCGGCATCGCGGCGCAGCACGTCGGCGACGGCGGCGAGTTCCAGCGGGCCGACGTCGAGGCCGGTTTCCTCGGCGAGTTCCCGCCGGGCGGCGGCCTCGATGGTCTCGCCGAGCTCCTGCCCGCCGCCGGGCAGGGTCCAGATGCCGCGTCCCGGCGCCTGTCCGCGCTGCCCGAGCAGCACCTCGCCCCCGCCGAATCCCGCCTCCCCGCGGGGGCGCATCACGCACACCCCCACGCCGACGAACGGATGGTCGGGGTAGTCCCGCTTCACGGCTTGGCGGGAGCCGCGGCGGGCGCCGGGGTCTTCTCCTCGGCCTTGAGGGCTCCCATCAGCGGCACCAGCGACTTCTCCATCCATCCGCCGAGCTGGTAGGCCCAGCCGGCGGTATGCTCGGCCAGGGCCTTGGCCTGCGGGGTCTCGCCCGCCACGTCGAAGGTCACCCATACCTCCGGGGGCGTATCGGGCTTGGCCTGCGGATTGGTGTAGCCGTAGACCGTCAGCGTGATCGCCGAGCCGTCGGTCAGGGTCAGCCGGGTGGTCCCGAGCTTCTCCCCCGGCCGCTGGTCGGCGGGGCGGACGTCGTCGAGCGTGAGGTTCTCCAGCGGGCGGAACATGGCATCGACGCTGTACTGGTCGAGCGCGGGATGCTCGGCGGGCGCGACCATCGCGGCCTTGCCGTCGGTGCGGGCGAACACCAGATGCTCGCTCCCCCGCTCCACCTCCACCCCGGTCACCGATGCGGCGGGGATGTTGGCGATGGCGCGGTCGATCCACATCTGCGGATCGACCTCGTCGGGCAGGCTGCCCTCGGCGAGCCACGCCTGGTTCTCGCCGGGGCGGCGGACGTAGACGGTATCGGGCACGTCGGCCTGGGGACGCACCCGGCGATGCCCGACGATCAGCTGGGCCAGTACCGTGCCCTTGTCGTCGCGCAGGGTCACCTCGGCGGCGGTGCCGGTGGGGCTCTTCGGGTCGTCCACCCCGAGGCGGGCGAACTCGGCGGGGTTGGAGGTGCGCGGCTCGGTAAGCCGCACCTCGGTCAGCCCGGTGAGCAGCTCGCGCAGCTTGTCCTGCCGGACGAGGTAGCCGCCGCGGTCGGCGAGCCCCCAGCCTTTGGGTCCGCGGGTGAGGATCAGCGTGGCGCCCTTGCTGGCGATATCCACCCGGCTCGCGCTGGCGAGCCTGCTTTCCAGCCCGGGGAACGCCAGCGTGCCGGCGGCGGTGTGCGTCTCCTCGCCGGTACTGCCGCCGAACCTCCAGGCGGCCAGCCCGACCAGCACGGCGAGGACGACGAGGACGAGGGTGGTGCGTGGTTTCATGATGCCTCTCCCCGCCTCACCGCCGGGCCCGTGCCCGCCGGCGGCGGCGCAGCAGCCCGAGCCCGATCGCCGCGAACGCCAGCACCGCCGGCACGGCCACGATGTCGGCGAGCTTCACCTCGTTCTCCAGCCGCGCGATGTCGCGGCGCAGGTCGAGCTGCACGGCCCGCAGCTTGCCGCGGGTCTGCACCGCGTCCTGACGCAGGGCGTCGATGCTCCTGCGCTGCTCGGGGGTGATGACGGCGGACTGGTCGGCGGCATTGCCGCCATGGCCGGTGCGCAGTTCGGTCAGCTGCTTCTGCACCGCTTCGAGATGCGTCTGCAGGGCCTGCTCGGTCTGGCGGAAGCGGGCCTCCGCCTGGCGCTGCATGGCGTCGATCACCTCGAAGGGCCGCTGCGAGGTTCCCCGTGCCCTGAGGCCGATCAGCGCGTCGCCGCCGGTGAGCGTGCCGACGACATTGGCCACGAACGGCCCGTTGTCGCTGAAGGGCCGGAGCTGCTGCTGGCCGAAGAAATCCTGCACCTGCACCCAGAATCGGTCGGCGAGGATATCAGAATCCCCCATCACCACGAGGTTGGCCGGCGCGGCCGTTTCGGCGATGTAGGCGGGGAAGCCGTCGGGCCGCTTCTGCCCGGCGGCGAGGGCGGGCGGGCCGGAGAAGGCCGAATGCAGCATGCCGTGCACCCGCGCCGCGATCACCCGCGGCCCGCCTTCGGGCTTGAAGCCGGCGAGGATCTTCGCCGGGTCGGGCTGGGGCTTGAGCGCGGAGAGCGGCACCAGCGCCGACTGCGGCGAGGAGCTGAGCAGCGGCGTGAGGGTGATCTCCGCCCCCGGCTTCTTGCCGATCGCCCCGGCCGTGGCCACCGTGACCTGTCCGAGGTCGGCGGTGGCGGGATCGTCGCGGTTGAGGCCGTCGCGGATGTTGAACCACGCCACGTAGTCCACCGCCTGCTGGCGGTCGGTGGGGTCGGCGCGCACCCGCCACGCCCCGGTGAGGTCGCCCACCACGTGGGTGGCGTCGAAGGTGATGCCCCAGGCGTCGAACAGCCGCTTGAGGTCGGAGGAGGTATCGGCGGGCGGCGCCCCGGTGGGATTGGGCAGCGCGAGCTGGGCCTCGCTCTGCGGATCGACCATCACCATCAGCCGTCCGCCGCGCATGACGAACTGGTCGATGGCGTAGAGCGTGTCCTCGGAGAGGTGCTGGGCGTGGGCCAGCAGCAGCACCTTCACGTCGGGCGGGATCACCTGCGTCGCGGCATCGAGCGTGCGCACGGTGAAGGACTGGCGCAGTTGCACCATCGAGATGAACGGTGCGCCCGGCCCGCCGAGGCCGCCGTTGTTGCGCATCATCATCATGGTGCGGGCATCGCCGTCGAGCGGCAGCGAGGAGATCACCCCCACCACCGGCCGGGCCGGATTGGACAGTTCGTAGATCAGCCGCGTCAGGTCGTATTCGAGGAAGCGTTCGCGGTCGGACTGGAAGAAGCCGATGGAGCGCTCGTCATCGAGCATGTTGGAGCCGGCCAGGCCGAAATAGACCTGCTCGCCCGAGGCATCGACCGGCACGCCCTGCAGCCCGTAGGCCAGCGCCTTGTCCTCCGTCGCGGAGTAGGGCTCGGGATTGTAGAATTCCAGCCGCACCTTGCCGCGGGAGATCTGCTGGTATTGGCGCAGCATCTCGCGCACCCGGTCGGCATAGGCGCCATAGGCGGGAATGCGCGTGCCCAGCGCCGGCGAGTAGTAGAGCCGCAGCGTCACCGGCTCGCGGAGCCCGGCGAGCACCTGCCGGGTGCCCGGCGAGAGCGTGTAGAGCCCCTGCTGGGTGAGATCGAGACGGACATTGGCCAGCCGGGAATCGGCCAGCACGTTGATGCCGACGAGAAGGGCCAGAACGGCCAGCACGCCGAGGAGGGAGGATGTGGTGCGGCGCATCTCAGTCGGCCTTGCGGTGATCGACGATAACGGTAGTCAGGAACAGCCAGAACCCGATGAAGGAGGCAAAGAAGATCAGGTCGCGCAAGCCGACCACGCCGCGCACGAAGCCCTGGTATCGTTCCGCTACCGAAATGCGTCGGGCGATCGTGGCCAGCTCCGGTGCGTTGCGCGAGAGAAAGTCGGTGACCAGCGGATACGATGCGGCCGCAAACACGAAGCACACGGCAACGCCGAGCACGAAGGCGATCACCTGGTTCTTGGTCGCCGCCGAGACCGCCGAGCCCACCGCGAGAAAGGCCCCCGCCACCAGCAGCCCGCCCACGTAGCCCGAGGCGATCACCCCGTTGTCGGGGCTGCCGAGAACATTGACGGTGATGACGAAGGGAAAAGTCAGCGCCAGCGCGATGGCGCAGAACGCCCAGGCGGCGAGGAACTTTCCCGCCACCGCCTGCCCGCGGGTGAGCGGCAGGGTGAGCAGCAGCTCGATGGTGCCGAGCCGCCTCTCCTCCGCCCACAGCCGCATGGTGATGGCCGGCACCAGCAGCAGGAACACCCACGGCAGGAAGTTGAAGAAGGGCTGGAGGTCGGCCTGGTTGCGCTCGAAGAACGCGCCAAGGTTGAAGGTCAGCACGCCCTGCAGCGCGAGGAAGATGACGATGAACACCACCGCGACGGGGGTGGCGAAATAGCCGCCCAGCTCGCGGCGGGCGACAAGCAGCGTATTGCGCATTCTCTTCAGGCCGCCCCCATGGTTTCGAGCCCGATATTTTCGGCCCCCCTATTTTCAGGCCGGGTGATCTGGCGGAAGGCCTCCTCGAGCCGGCCCGAAGGGTGCCGCTTGGCCAGCGCCGCGGGGGTCTCGTCGGCCACCACGCGGCCGGAGGCGATGACCACGGCGCGGGTGCACACCGCCTCGACCTCCTCGAGAATATGCGTGGAGATCACGATGGCCTTCTCGGCGGCCATGCCGGAGATGAGGGTGCGGACCTCGTGCTTCTGGTTGGGGTCGAGCCCGTCGGTGGGCTCGTCGAGGATCAGCACCGGCGGGTTGTGCAGCAGCGCCTGAGCCAGGCCGACGCGGCGCTTGAACCCTTTCGAGAGCGTCTCGATCGGCTGCAGCCGCACGCCCCGCAGGGTGGCCAGATCGAGCGCGTGATCGACCCGCCGCTCCACCTCCGCGCCGGAGAACCCGCGCACCGCGGCGACGAAGTGCAGGAAGCCGAGCACCGTCATCTCGGGATAGCAGGGCGCGCCCTCGGGCAGGTAGCCGAGGGAGCGGCGGGCGGCGACGGCATCGGTCTGCACGTCGTGGCCGCAGATGCGGGCGGTGCCTGATGTGGGGGTCATGAAGCCGGAGAGCATGCGCATGGTGGTGGACTTGCCTGCGCCGTTGGGGCCAAGAAAGCCCAGCACCTCGCCGCGCGCCACCGTGAAGGACACCTTGTCGACCGCCGTGAAGCTGCCGAACCGCTTGCTCAGCCCGGCGATCTCGATGAGCGGAGCGTCGCCCTGGGGAGCGCCCCCTTGTGGAGCGCCATCCTGGAGGGAGTCGGAAGAGGTCACGTTGCTTTCCCCGCCTGTTCGTCCGGAACTGGTCGGCCGGAATAGCCCAAAGAGCGCCGATTGCAACCCGCCCCCCGGCCGGGAGGCCCCGCATGGGGAAATGTTCACCTCCCCGCAAGACGTCTCCCTATCCTGCCCGCAACGTCTTGAACGCCTCGCGCTGTTCGAAGAGATGCAGCAGCACCCGCACCGCCTGGCCGCGCGGGCCGGCCAGCTTCGGGTCATGCTCGACCAGCAGCTCGGCATCGCGGGCGGCCATGTGCAGCAGGCCCTCGTCCTGGCCGGGGTCGGCCAGGCGCCATCCGGGCTGGCCGGCCTGGCGGGTGCCGAGCACGTCCCCGCCGCCGCGGATGCGGAAATCCTCGTCGGCGATGCGGAAGCCGTCGTCGGTGTCGCGCAGCAGGGCGAGGCGGCGACGGGCGGTCTCGCCCAGTTCGGCGGTGTGCAGCAGCAGGCAGTAGCTCGCCTCCCCGCCCCGCCCGACGCGGCCGCGCAGCTGGTGCAGCGGCGCCAGGCCGAAGCGCTCGGCGTGCTCGACCACCATCACCGAGGCCTCCGGCACGTCCACCCCCACCTCGATCACCGTGGTGGCCACCAGCAGGCGGGTGCGTCCGGCGGCAAAATCGGCCAGCGCCGCCGCCCGCACCTCCGGGTCCTGCCGGCCGTGCGCCAACCCCACCTGCGCCCCGAAGCGGGCCGAGAGGTCGCGGAAGCGCTCCTCGGCGGCGGCGAGGTCCAGCACCTCGCTCTCGGTCACCATCGGGCAGACCCAGTAGACCCGCGCGCCCCGCTCCAGCGCGCGCGCCACCGCCTCCACTACCTCGGGGAGGTTGGCCAGCGAATGCAGCGTGGTGCGTACCGGCTGCCGCCCCGCCGGCTTGCCCTCCAGCCGGCTGATCGCCATCTCGCCCCACTGGGTCAGCAGCAGGCTGCGCGGGATGGGGGTCGCGGTCATCACCAGCACGTCGGCCCGCGTTCCCTTGCCGCCCAGGCGCAGCCGCTGCTCCACGCCGAAGCGGTGCTGCTCGTCGATCACCGCGAGGCCGAGGTCGGCGAAGCTCACCCCCTCCTGCACCAGCGCGTGGGTGCCCACCACCAGCCGGATGGTGCCGTCGGCCAGCCCTTCGAGGATCGCCGCGCGCGCCTTGCCGGTCACCGCGCCGGTCAGCAGCGCCACCTCCACCGGGGCGATCTTCTCCAGGGTGCGGTGGTGCTGGCGGGCCAGCAGCTCGGTGGGGGCCATCAGCGCCGCCTGGGCGCCGGCCTCCACCGCCTGGAGCATCGCCAGCACGGCCACCAGGGTCTTGCCCGAGCCCACGTCGCCCTGGAGCAGGCGCAGCATCTGGCGGGGGGCGGCGAGGTCGGCGGAAATCTCCGCCAGCGCCGCCTCCTGCCCCGGGGTCAGCGCGTGGCCGAAGGCCGCCAGCGCCCGGGCGCGCAGCGTGCCGTCGCCGGCCAGCGCCCGGCCTGGGCGGCCGCGCACGCGCCGGCGCATGAAGGCCATCGCCACCTGGCCGGCCAGCAGCTCGTCATAGGCCAGGCGCCGGCGCGCGCCGGGCGGCGGCGGCGCCTCGGGGGCGTGCAGCATCCGCAGGGCCTCGGCAAAGCCCGGCCAGCCCTCGCGCCGCAGCAGCGCCGGGTCGTGCCATTCCGGCAGCTCGGGCAGGCGCGAGAGCGCCTCCGCCACCGGCTTGCGCAGATGCCAGGCGAACAGTCCCGCCGTCAGCGGCCACACCGGCTCGATCCACGGCATCTGCTCGGGGTGGCCGGCGGGGACGATGTAGTCGGGATGCACCATCCGCCGCGCCTCGTCGCAGCGGCCCGAGACCAGCACCTCCTCGCCCGGCGGCAGGCGCTTCTCCGGCCAGCGGCGGAAGAACACCAGCTCGCCGAAGCCGCTGGCATCGCCCACCACCACCCGCGTGGGCTGGCGCGCATTGCCGGGGGGCTCCACGCGCTCCACGCGCACCTGCACCGTGGCCAGCTCCCCCGCCACCGTCTCGGCCAGCGCCACCCGGGCGCGACGGTCGATCCAGGACTCGGGCAGATGGAACAGCAGGTCGATCACCCGCGATCCGCCGATCGCGCGCGCCATCAGCCGCGCCACCGCCTCGCCCACCCCGCGCAGCGAGGTCAGCGGGGCGAACAGCGGCGCACACAGCGAGGCCGGGATGGGGGATGCGAAATTCGATGGCGACAATGGACCCTGCACGGCTGACACTGACCCTTCGGGCGTCTATATGACCCTCCCCATGCTCGAACCAGCCCCCACCCCCGAT
>CALNAL010000299.1 GCA_937874445.1 uncultured Acetobacteraceae bacterium
CCCCCTCACCTGCGCCGCCGAGCCGCGCCCCGGCTTCGCCGATGCCGACGAGGAGACCGGCAAGATTTCCGGCCTCGCCGTCGATCTCTGCCGCGCCGTGGCCATCGCCACCCGCGGCCCCGGCGCCTCCGTGCGCTTCGCCCTGCCGGAATCGGAGAAGGAGTTCGCCGCCCTGCGCCCCGGCCGCGACGGCGGCACCGACCGCAACGGCGGCACCGGCCGCACCGACCGCAACGGCGGCACCGGCCGCCCCGGCCGCGACGGCGGCACCGACCTCGCCTTCCTCACCGAGGAGGCGCTGGAGAGCCACGGCCTGCGCGCCCAGCGCATCCTCGGGCCGACCGTGTTCATCGACCCGGTCTCGGTGATGGTGCCCCTCGCCTCGCCGGCGCATCGCCCCGCCGACCTCGCCGGCACGGTGGTGTGCGTGATGACCGGCAGCCAGGCCGAGCGGGCCCTCAACCAGACCCTCTCCGGCCTCACCCCGCCACTCGCGCGCCAGGCCTACAGCGAGGACGTCGAAATGCTCGACGCCTACAACGTCGGCTCCTGCACCGCCGCCGCCGCCAACCTCTCCCGCCTCGCCGAGATGCACCGCGATGCCGGCATCAACCACCTCCAGAGCCGCGTCCTGATGCCGCCGCTGGCGCTCACCCCGATCTTCGCCACCGCGCCGGCGTCCCGGGGGCGCCAGGCCGCCCTGGCCTTCGCCGTGCTGGCCGAGATCGTGGGAACCCCCGAGCGGCCCTCCGCCTGGACCGGCACGCCGGCGGCCATTCCCGGCACCCGGCCGGGCTGGCATGCCGAGGTGGAAAAGGCGCTCGGCAGCTTCGCCGCGATGCGGGCGCGCAATCTCGGCCGGGAATCCGCCTTCGGCCTGCCCGCCTGGCCCAACGCGGCCTGGCCGGACGGACTGCTGATGCCGCTGCAAAAGTAGCCCCGCCCTCCTCACATTTCCGCGACCACCCCTTGCGGAAGGGGGGCAATTGTTCCATCCCCGGCCGCACCGATGCCGGCGGCGGCCTTTCCAGGCGTGCCTCCCGGCGACCGCGCAAGGGGAGTCCTGCTGCCATGAAATGGATGAAGCTGGCTGGCGGGATCGTCGTTCTGGGTGCGGCCGTGGCGCTGGGCGTCCCCCTCACCACCCCCTTCTGGTTCGCCCCGAAGCAGACCGCCGAGGTCGTCCTCTCCGACCCCGCGCTGATCGCCCGTGGCCGCTATCTCGCCCGCGTCGCCGATTGCGTGGCCTGCCATACCGCCCCCGGCGGCAAGGAATTCGCCGGCGGCCTGGCGATGAGCACCCCGATCGGCCAGGTATTCTCCACCAACATCACCCCCGACCCGGTGCACGGCATCGGCGCCTACGACTACGGCGATTTCGAGCGCGCCGTCCGCCAGGGGGTGCGCCGCGACGGCGCCTCGCTCTACCCGGCCATGCCGTTCGTCTCCTACGCGGTGGTCAGCGACGACGACATCAAAGCGCTCTACGCCTATTTCCGCTCCGCCGTGGCGCCGGTGGCCGAAGCCAACCGCCCCTCCACCATCCCCTGGCCGCTCAGCATGCGCTGGCCGCTCGCCTGGTGGCAGCTCGCCTTCGGCGGGCACCGCGCCTTCGTCCCGCCGGCGGGCGCGAACCAGACGGGCGCGAGCCAGGCGGGCGCGAGCCAGGCGGGCGCGAGCCAGGAAGTGACACGGGGCGCCTATCTGGTCGAGGGGCTCGGCCACTGCGGCGCCTGCCACACCCCGCGCGGCGTCGGCATGCAGGAGCGCGCACTCCGCGACGCCCCCGGCGGGCTCTATCTCTCGGGCGGCACGCTGGAGGGCTGGTACGCCCAGAACCTGCGCGGCGAGGCCGCCGGACTCGCCGGCTGGTCGGCCGGGGAGATCGCCCTCTTCCTCAAGACCGGCCGCACCGACCGCACCGCCGCCTTCGGCAGCATGACCGGCGTGGTCGAGCACAGCACGCAGTACCTCACCGATGCCGACGCCCAGGCGATCGGCGCCTATCTCAAAACCTTGGCCCCGCGCCCCGGGCATCCGGCCCGCGCCGCCGCGGCCGCGCCGGCCGACACCACCGAGCGCCTGGTCTCGGGAGACGATTCCTCGCCCGGCGCCCTGGCCTACGTGCAGAACTGCGCCACCTGCCACCGCCTCGACGGCGCCGGCATGCCGCGCATCTTCCCGGCGCTGGCCGGCAACCGCATGGTGAGCGCGCCGGACGCCAGCTCGCTGATCCAGGTGACCCTGGCCGGCAGCCGCATGGCCCAGACCCCCGCCGACCGCATGACCTTCGAGATGCCCGGCTTCGACCAGCTCGACAACAAGACCCTCGCCGCCACGCTGACCTTCGTGCGCGCGGCCTGGGGCAACCGCGCCGCCCCCGTCACTCCCGCCGAGGTCGGCGCGATGCGCGCGCAGATCGGCCTGAAAC
>CALNAL010000300.1 GCA_937874445.1 uncultured Acetobacteraceae bacterium
GGGGGCGCAGCACCACAGGCCGGGCCGGGGCCCGGGGGGCCGCCGGGGGGTCCGGCCCGGCGTGTTGGGGGGGGGGGAAACGGGGCGGGGCGAGTTGGGGGGGTTTGGGGGGGGGGGTGGGGGGCGGAAGGGTCAGCTCGGCCTGCAGCAGCGTGCCGCCGCCGCCGGGGAAGTGCACCGTCTCGGCCCGGCTCAGTCCCGGGAAGGCGAACGGCAAGGCGGCGAGCAGCACGGCGGAGGAAACCGCCCTCAGGGCCAATTTTCTCAGGTTGAACATCAGCCCATCTTTCCGCGCTCCGCCACGCGGCGGCGCCTTTTGTCGTGGATGGAACCTCGGTGCGGCAGGAGGCTATCGGCGAAACATTTCGCCATGCAATAGAAAAACGCCGCAATCAAGAAACAACAAAAGGGGCATCCCGTTCGGGGACGCCCCTTTCGCACGCGAAGTTCTTTCTTTCCGCCCGCGTTCCGCGGCCGGCTATTCGGCGGCGGTCACCTTGTGGGCGGCGTCGGGATGGGCGTGGCGCAGGCGGGCCATGGCCTCCTGGACATGCGCCGAATAGACGTATTCGGCCGGACGCTGCTTCTCCAGCGGAATCTCGGGCGCCATCGGGCCCTCGGTGCGCGGGCCGCGCAGGGCCGCCAGCGCCGGCTTCCACGGATGCTGCACGGCGTCCACCACGGCGGTGGCCTCGTAGCCCGAATGGACCATGCAGTCGGCGCACTTCTCGTAGTTGCCAGTGCCGTAGCGGTCCCAGTCGGTGGTTTCCATCAGCTCCTTGTAGGTCTTCGCGAAGCCTTCGTTGAGCAGGTAGCAGGGGCGCTGCCAGCCGAACACGTTGCGCGTCGGCTTGCCCCACGGCGTGCAGCGGTAGCGCTCGTTGCCGGCCAGGAAGTTGAGGAACAGCGAGGACTGGTTGAACTTCCAGCCGTGACCCTTTCCCAGCTTGAACAGCTCGCGGAAGAACTGCTTGGACTGCTGGCGATTGAGGAAATGGTCGCGGTCGGCGGCGCGCTCGTAGGCGTAGCCGGGCGAGATCATCACGCCATCGACGCCGAGCTTCGTCACGTCGTCGAGGAAGGCCGCCACCTTGGGCGCCTCGGCGTTGTCGAACAGCGTGGTGTTGATGCAGCAGCGGAAGCCCGCCTTCTTGGCCGCGCGGATCGCCGAGACCGCCCGGTCGTAGGTGCCCTCCTGGCTGACCGCGTGGTCGTGCATCTCGCGGTTGCCGTCGAGGTGGATGTCCCAGGCGAAGTTCTTGTGCGGCTTGAAAAGCTCGAGCTTCTTCTCCAGCAGCAGCGCGTTGGTGCAGAGATAGACGAACTTGCCCTTCTCCAGCAGGCGCTCGACGATGTAGGGCATCTCGCGGTGCAGCAGCGGCTCGCCGCCGGCGATCGCCACCACCGGCGCGCCGCACTCGTCGGCCGCCCCCAGGCACTCCTCGGGGGTCAGGCGCTGGTTGAGGATCTCCACCGGGTAGTCGATCTTGCCGCAGCCGACGCAGGCCAGGTTGCAGCGGAACAGCGGCTCCAGCATCAGCACCAGCGGGTAGCGCTTGCGCCCGGCAAGATGCTGGCGGACCACGTAGGAACCGACACCGAGGATCTGGTTGAAGGGAACGGGCACGGGCACAAACTCCTTGGGGCGCTCAATGCGAACGCGACGTCGCATTCGCGTTTGCCCCAGCCCTGCCCGGATGTCAATTGCCGCTCGCGGTCAACTTGGCTAGACCGGAGCGCATGAGCCTCCCCGCCACCAAGCGCCGCAGCCCAGTGCAGGAACGCAGCCAGGAGACCGTCCAGCGGGTGCTGGCGGCAGCCTCCGCGCTGCTCGCCTCCGGGGTAACCGTGGAGGCGCTGACCACCGCGCAGATCGCCACCGCCGCCGGACTCTCGGTGGGCGGGCTCTATCGCTTCTTCCCCGACAAGCAGGCCATCGTGGACGCCATCGCCGTCCACCACATGGAGCTGTTCCAGGAGCAGATGGCCGGGCGCATGATGCTCGCCATCCCGCCCGATCCGTCCGCCTTTCTCGGCGCCATCATCGACGGGTTCGTCGCCTACCTGGAGGCCAACCCCGACTTCCGCATCCTCGCCTTCGGCGCTCCCGGCGGCGGACGCTACGTCAGCCGCCCCACCCGCGAGACCTTCGGCGGCAGCTCCGTGCTGGAGGCCATCCGCGAATTCGTGGGCGAGATGTACGAAATCGAACTCTCCGAGGACTTCGGCTTCCGCCTGCGCCTCGTCACCGAAATCGGCGACCGCCTCCTCGCCTACGCCTTCGAACAAACCGCCCCCGACGAACGCGCCCATATCGTCGCCGAAGCCAAATCCCTCCTCACCTCCTACCTGTTCGCCCAGCCCTGATAAGGACGGGGCTCTGCCCCGAACCCCGGCAGGGGGCTTTGCCCCCCGCACCCCCACCAGGGGTCG
>CALNAL010000301.1 GCA_937874445.1 uncultured Acetobacteraceae bacterium
GGGGCGGCCCGGTCCGGAGACGCCGCCGCATCGGCGGGGACGGGTGTCGCCTCCCCCGGCGCGCCCTCGCCGGTCCCCGCCCCAACCTGGCTGGCAGGCAAAAAGGCCAGCTCCACGCTCAGCGGCTCGGCCGCCGGCGGCAGCAGCGCGATCCGTCCGGCGAACACCAGCGCAACCAGCACCACCCCGTGCAGCAGCATCGAGCGCCACAGGGACGGAAAGCGCAGCGCCGGCCCCGAGGAGGCGCGCCGCAGCAGAATCGGCCCTCTCTCGGTGCCCCGCTCCACCGGGCTACCGGCTCGAGAAATCCACCAGGGCGGCGAATCCACTCTCGGTGCCGAAGGCCAGCTGCGCGCCGTCGCCGCTCCAGGCGATCGCCGAGACGGGGCCGCGCCCCGGCCCGCACACCGGCAGGATGCGCCCCGAGGAGACGTCGGCCAGCACCACCAGCCCGTCGGCGAATCCGGCGGCCACCACCTCGTGTTCGGGGTGGCAGGCCAGCGTGCTCACCAGCACCTCCCCGCCCCCGGCCAGCTCCTGCGGCGCCTTGCCCATCGGCCCGCCGCCGAAGAACGGCCACAGCACCAGCGCCCCGGCCCCGGAGCTGGCCAGCCACTTGCCCGAGCGGGTGAAGCCCAGCGCCTTGGTCTTGGCGGGATAGCCCGACATGCGCATGTGCTGCCCGTCGGAAAGTCGCCAGCCGTGCAGCGCGTTCTCCTGCATGGCGGTCACCACCACGTCGCCGTCGGGGCTGAGCGTGATGGCGGTATGGCTGCCGTTCCACTCCAGCCGGCGCGGATTGTCGGACTTGGAGGCGACGAACCACAGGCTCGCGCCGTTGTAGTGGGAGGCGGCGATGCGCTTGCCCTTGGCGTCGAAGGCCAGGCCCGTCACCGTCGAGGGGTGCTCGAGGGTCTTGAGCTCGTGGCCCGCCCCGTCGAAGAGATGCACCATCTTGCCCACCGCGCAGGCGGACAGCACGGTCTTGCCGGAGGCGAAGCTCGCCACCTGCTCCACCCATTTCATGCCGTAGCCGGCGATCTCCTCCACCGCCGCACCGACGCGCACGAGGCGCCCGTCGTCGCCGCCGGAGAGGAAGCTCTCGCCCAGGCCGTCCGGCGCGAGCGCCAGGCAGCCGCCGTCATGCGCCTCCACCGTGCGCCACGCCCCCGCCCCCCGCGGGGCGAGGCGCAGCGTGCCGTCGCCCAGCGCGAAGGCGGCGGTCTGTCCGCCGCGCGAGAAGGCGCAGGCCACCACGAAGGCGCCGGTCTGCTGTGAAACCCCGCGGGTCTCGAGCAGGTGGTCGGGGGCGAGGCTGTCGCTCATGCAGCGTCCACCTGGCAGGCCTCGAAGCCGCGGCGCAGCTGCGGGCGGTTCATGTTGCGGCCGATGAACACCAGCCGCGAGAGGCGCTTCTCGTCCTTCTTCCACGGCCCGATGAAGTCGCCGTCGGCCATCATGTGGACCGCCTGGAAGGCGAAGCGCTGGTCCTCGCCGGCATAGTCGAGAATGCCCTTGGTGCGCAGCAGGTCCTGGCCATGCTCGGCGAGCACCTGGCTCATCCAGGCGTTGAACTTCTGCGGATCGACCGGCCGCGGCAGCTCGAAGCTGATCGAGTACACGTCGTCGTTGTGCTCGTGGCTGTCGTCCTCGAGAAACTTGGGGTGGTCGGCGAGGATGCGCTTGAGGTCGAAGGCGCCGCGGTTGAGCAGCGTGCCGATGTCCACCTTGGCGTGCTCGGCCGGCAGGATGCGGGCGAAATGGTTGATCTTGCGGATCGCGCCCTCCACCGCCTCGAGTTCCGCGGGGCCGACGAGATCGACCTTGTTGAGCACGATCACGTCGGCGAAGGCGATCTGGTCCACCGCCTCGTGGCTGTCGGCGAGGCGGGCGGGGAGGTTCTTGGCGTCCACCACGGTGATGATGGCATCGAGCCGGGTCTTGGCGCGCACCTCGTCGTCCACGAAGAAGGTCTGTGCCACCGGGGCGGGGTTGGCCAGGCCGGTGGTCTCGATGAGGATGCCCTCGAACTTGCCGCGCCGGCGCATCAGCCCGTTAAGGATGCGGATGAGGTCGCCGCGCACGGTGCAGCAGATGCAGCCGTTGTTCATCTGGAACACCTCCTCGTCGGTATCCACGACGAGGTCGTTGTCCACCCCGAGCTCCCCGAACTCGTTGATGACGACGGCGTATTTGTGTCCGTGCTGCTCGGTGAGGATGCGGTTGAGCAGGGTCGTCTTGCCGGCGCCGAGGTAGCCGGTCAGCACCGTCACCGGAATCTGTGCCGTCGTGGAATCACTCATCTCAGTCTCTCTCCGAAACCAGCATGTTCGGGGATCTATATAGGCAGCACCGGGCCGGGCGCCTATGCGCCGAGCAGGGAACTCCGCAGCGCGTCGAGCCGGGCGGCGGCCTCGGCGGCGGCGAAGCCGGCGGCCTTGGCACGGCCGGCCTCGGAGAGCGCGGCGCGGCGCGGCGGGTCGCGCGCCAGGGCGAGCATCGCGGCGGCGAAGGACTCAGGGTCGTCGGGGTCGATCAGTTCGGCCACTCCCTCGGCCCGTTCGGCCAGCGCGCCGCGCATCGAGCACAGCAGCGGCGCGCCGCACCCCAGCGCCTCCAGCGCCGCCAACCCCACCGGCTCGGGCCAGCGGCTCGGCACCACGGCCATGCCGCAACCGGCCAGCGCGTGCCGCGCCTCCTCGCGGGAATGCCATCCCGCCATGCGCACGCCCGCGGCCGCGGCACGCTCGCGCAGCAGGGTGTGGAAGGGCGTTTCCGGCGCGCTGCGGTCCGTGGCGATGATATCGGCCCGCCATCCGGGCAGGCGCGGCAGCACGCGGGCGCAGGCGGCCACGAAGGCATCGACGCCGGATTCGGCCGTCAGCGGGCCGGCGAACAGCAGCGTCGGTTCCCGCGTCTGCGGGAGCGGCAGGTGCTCCAGATCGAGGCCGGCGGGCAGCACCGTCACCGGCCTGGCGGGCGTCTCCATCCCCTCCAGCAACCGCGTGCGCAGCCACTCCGAGGCGGTTGCCACCCCGGGCAGGGCGGCGATGAGGGCGGCACGGTCGGCGGCGGCCCGGGCTCGGCGCATGGCCTGCGGATCGCGGCTGAGCACCAGCAGCACCGGGGCGGAAAAGTGGCGCTTGAGATGGAGCGCGAGGTCGGGCCGGTCATGCACCTCCAGGAGCGCCGGCGGGGCGGCCGCGAGGGCGCGCGCCATCCCCACGGCGTAGCGGCGCGCCGCATCGCCCAGCACCAGGGCGGGACGCACCGGCACGAAGGGCACCTCGTGGAACGGCCGCGCCACGGTCATGCCGTACACCCGCACGGAAAATCCGGAGGGGTATCGGGCCAGAAGCCGGATGGCCGGCCCGATTCCCCCCTCGGCATCAGGCGAGAACGCCTCGCGCGGGGGCAACACGACGGCAACGGCAGGAGCGGACATGCCCCCGCTCTAGCACCCCCGGCCCGGCCGTGGCGAAAATTCACGCCGCCGGGGGTTTTTTAGGCCCGCAGCCCCCCCC